>JAEUQN010000360.1 GCA_016789725.1 Blastocatellia bacterium
TGCTGGAAAGGGTGCTATTCGTGAGCGTGACAATTCCTGTGCTTGCATTGTAAATGCCACCGCCATCACCATTCCCCCCATTTCTGCCGGCAGCGCCGGAGCCGCCCGCGCCCCCTGTAGCAGCGTTGCCGGAAAGAGTGCTATTGATAAGATCAATGCGCCCTGTACTGGCGTTGAAAATGCCGCCACCTCTGGCATGCCCACCTGCACTGGCTGTTGGGCCGCCGAAACCGCTGCCGCCAGCAGCCGTGTTGCTGCTGAGAATGCAATTAGTAAGAGTAAGTGTTCCCGTACTTGCGTTGTAAAGCCAACCGCCCTCTCCATCATCGCGAGGGGTGCTGCTGTTTGGGCCATTAGCCCCCCTCGCCCGCCCATTTGCGATAGTCAGATTTGAGATAGCAACGTTGTAATTGCCCGCCGAGATATTGAACACCCGGCTCGCGCTGTTCCCGCTAATCGTGAGCGCGTTCACACCTGGCCCCTGAATCGTCAGATTCTTATTAATCGCCAACTCGCTCGCCAATGTGATCGTCCCAGTGATGCTGAACGTGATCGTATCGCCTGCGACTGCATCGGTAATCGCCTGCCGCAGCGAACCAGCCCCGCTGTCATTGAGATTGGTCACGGTGAGCGTGGCAAACATTGGCACTGCTGCTGTCATAACAGGTCGTGCGGCGAGCCGCGCCCGTAGTTGTTTCGACAGGTACTGCGCCGCGACGCGTTGGCCCAATGGCGTGAACGCGCTGACCGCGAGACCGAGCAGCAGAGACACAAAAACAACGAAGGCAATTTTTCGAGCGCGGGTGAGGGTGAGGTCTTTCATAAACTAAAGTTTCTAAGTGTGTTGACCAAATAAGTCGGGAAGCACTTAGGAGCGAATAATGGTCTTTGTAAAATTAACTTCGGCAACCCGCCCCGAAGGGGCAGCGGAAATTAGCAGGTGGTGCAACCACCGGAACCGTAAGAAAGAGCACGCGCGTCCTGAAGGGACGCTGGATAAAATCATCGTCTGTCGCCCCTGCCGGGGCTGGGATACATTGGCGGCGGTTCCAGGGGTTACGGCTACCGCATCCACCCCTGGTTAATTTCTGACCGCCCCTACCGGAGCTGAGTACATCGTTGCCGGATTTAATTTTCAAAGACCTTCATTTGCTACTACGTGAAGCGGAAGCACGGCATTACACTTCCAGTTTCCACGGTGCGCGATATTTCGCCTTCAGGAAGGGTTTGACGTTTGCCTGTTGCACCGTCCAGTTTTTCTCATCCCAATCCAATCTTGTTTTGTGGCGCATCGAAAGATTC
>JAEUQN010000361.1 GCA_016789725.1 Blastocatellia bacterium
TACGAAGCAAAAGTAACTGGAGTAGAGAGGTCACAGGCTGAATCTTTCCGTGTGGCTTGACCACGTAAAGGAGACTACTCAGACCTTTGACCGCAGCGCCATCGTAGGGCTTGACCCTGAATAGGAGGCTGGTGACCGCCGCGACAGACGAGTCTACTCCAACTCATCAACAGAAAGGAATTGAGTATGAGATTTCTGGGAGTAGATTTACACACGAATAGTTTGACGGTTTGTTATTTGAACGAAGACGGCAGCGAACAACTGGCGACGTACAAGTTGAGCAACTTATCGGCCTTTGTGGAGAGTTTACAAGCAGACGATCAAGTGGCGGTGGAAGCGACGGGCAACACGCGCTATTTCGTGGGTCAGATCAAAGAGCAGGTCGCCCAAGTGGTGGTGGTGAATCCGAGTCAGTTTGAAGTGATTCGCAAAAGCGTGAAGAAAACGGACAAGCATGATGCGCGGCTGTTGGCCTTCTTTTTGAGTAAAGAAATGCTGCCGACGGCGCGCTTGAAAGATGAGCGCAGCGCCCAGATGAATAGTTTGGCGCAGACGCGCGACCAGTTCGTGAAGCTGCGCACGACACTCGTCAATAAGATTCACGCGCTCCACAACGGACACGGCATCAAGAGTCAAAGGAGCGCGTTCAAAAGTGAGAAGGGCTTGCAGGCGGCCTTGGCGCGGGAATGGGGCGAGATCGTGCGCCTTGAACTCGAAGTGCTGGTGGGACAGATTCGCGCGCTCAATGAAGGGATCAAAAAGCTAGAAGCGCAGATGAGTAAAAGTGGGCCGGAAATGCCGGGCCACGCGAATCTGACCAGTATTAAAGGGATTGGGACGAAGTCTGCCGCGATCTTGTTGAGCGTGATTGGCAACATCGCGGACTTTGAGAGCGAGAAGAAGTTGGACAGCTATTTCGGGGTGGTGCCGAAAGTAGCGAACTCGAACGAGACGGTGCAGCACGGACGGATTACGAAACGCGGGTCAAAATTGGGACGCACGACGCTGGTGCAATGTACGCTGATTGCGATTAAGTACAGTCCGTACTTGCGCAAGTTCTATGACCGCAAAAAAGCCGAGAAAGGGGCGGGCAAAGCGATCATCGCTACCGCGCGCAAGTTTCTGGGAGTTATCTATAACACGCTGAAAAATAACTGGGTGTTTGAGGACTTCCCCAACTTTGTCCTGGCCGAACGCTAGGCAATGTCACTTTGGAGTAGACTTTCATCATAGGAG
>JAEUQN010000362.1 GCA_016789725.1 Blastocatellia bacterium
GGCATTTTCCTGGCCGCAAGCTTCCGCGCAATTGCGCGTCAACGGACAACGCCTGAACCAGCATCTGGCGGATTTGGCTGTCTTTGGCAAAACGCCCGAAGGCGGCACGCACCGCGTGGCTTATACCGAAGCCGATCTGCACGCGCGTGAGTTCACCATGAAGCTGATGCGCGAAGCCAGGCTTGACGTTAGCATTGACGCCGCAGGCAATTTGCTTGGTCGTCGTGCCGGACGCAATGCCAAGTTGCCGCCGCTGGCCCTTGGTTCGCACATTGATTCTGTGCCACAAGGCGGCAGTTACGACGGACAGGTCGGTGCAATGGGCGCTATCGAAGTCGCGCAAACGTTGGCGGAACAAAACGTCGCGCTCGCTCATCCGCTCGAAGTCATCATCTTTTCCAACGAAGAAGGCGGCACTTACGGCAGTCACGCAATGGCGCACGGGCTGACCGAAAAACAGCTGGGCTTGCCGACCAACAGCGGCAAAACCGTCGGTGAAGGCATCAAATACATCGGCGGCGATCCCGGCAAACTCAGCCAGCCGTTGCGCAAACGCGGCGATTTTGCCGCCTATCTGGAATTGCACATCGAACAAGGCGGCATTCTGGAAGCCGAAAAAATCAACATCGGCGTCGTCGAAGGCATCGTCGGTATCAACCAATGGGAAGTCATCGTCGAAGGGTTTGCCAATCACGCGGGCACCACGCCGATGAATCAACGCCGCGATGCGTTGCTGGCCGCCGCCAAATACATCGAAGCCGTCAATCGTATCGTCACCAGCATCCCGGGTCGTCAGGTCGGCACCGTCGGCAGAATTCAGGCACAGCCCGGCGCTTACAACGTTATTCCCGGCAAAGTGACAACGACGCTGGAACTGCGTGATCTGGATATGGCCAAAATTCAACTGCTGTTTCAACGCATTCAGGCCGAGGTTGCACAGATCGAAACGGCTACGGGCACGAAATTTACCTTCAAGGAAACCAACACCGTGATTGCCGCGCCGACCGATGTGCGCGTGCGCGGAACGATTGACGAAACGGCCAGGCGATTGGGCTTCACTACCAAAACGATGCCCAGCGGCGCAGGTCACGACGCACAGGAACTCGCGCCGATCACG
>JAEUQN010000363.1 GCA_016789725.1 Blastocatellia bacterium
CACACGAAGAACCACGAAGATACCGTTACCTAAACTTCGTGCGGCTTCGTGTTACTTCGTGGAAGTTTTTGATTCCGAACCAGCGCCAGACTGATTCAGGTAAAACGCGCGAAAGTACCCATACATTGACCAGCACGACGAAATCACCACCAGCCACAACAGGCCGCGCCCAATGCCATAAAACAACACGCGCCAATCCAGCCAGTTCATCTCTCCTGCCCCGAACAGATGCGCCAAGGCCGTTCCCATTTCCGGCACCGTCCAAAATTGAATTATCGGGAAGGCTTTGGTTTCGACCGGCGGGCCGCCGTTAACAGACGAGGTGATCAAAAACGAGATGGTGACGACTTGCGAAAACATCTTGAACTTGCCCGCTTTTGACGCGGGAATCGTCCAGCCTTCGGCGGCGGCGACGGCGCGCAAGCCCGACACGGCAAATTCACGCCCGATGACAATCACCACCGCCCACGCCGGAGCCAGCCGGTTTTCCACCAGCGAAATGAACGCCGCCGAAATCAGCAATTTGTCGGCGATGGGATCGAGCAAGATGCCGAATTTTGAAACCTGGCCGTGTTTGCGCGCCAGCCAACCATCCACGGCATCGGTGATGGCCGCGAACAGAAACAAACTGACGCCCGCGATGTGTTGCGGCAAACCGACGTAGTTTTCAGAAAACTTCGTCAGCAACACCACGACCAACAAGGGAACGATAAAAATGCGCAGGAGGGTGAGCAGGTTCGGGAGGTTCATCAGATTGCGGATTCCAGGTTGCGGATTGTGTATTTTTCTTATCCGCAGTGATTCCGTTGCGGATGCGGCAGTGTACGCCAAATGCCGTCAATCTGCATTTTGTCAGGCTCTGATGCGCAGAAAAATTGCCCGCGGCTTTGGGCTGGCAATCAGCCGTGAAATTTGTTGGTGATGGGCATACGCCGGTCACGGCCAAACGCACGCGGCGTGATTTTTACGCCGGGCGCGGCCTGACGGCGTTTGTATTCGTTGAGGTCAACCTGCCGAATGACCCAACGCACGGTCTTTTCCTCGAACCCTTCGGCGACGATGGCTTCAGGCCGCCAGTCTTCTTCGACATACAATTCCAGAATGGC
>JAEUQN010000364.1 GCA_016789725.1 Blastocatellia bacterium
GGTAGTAAGGTAAAAATGAATTAAAAACTGCCCACCCTACCTAAAACAAATTTGAAAATAAAATGATTCTTAATAAAGTAGAAGCCCAGGACCTACATTTATGGTATGGTGATTTTTATGCATTAAAAGGCATAAATTTTTCGATAAAAAAAAATACGGTTGCTGCATTAATAGGCCCATCGGGTTGTGGTAAATCCACATTTTTACGCGTGTTTAACCGTATGAATGATTTAATAGATAATGTTAGCATAAAAGGACAAGCGCTAATTGACGGCAAAAATATTTACGGTAAGGAATTGCGCGTTGACGAATTACGAAAACGTGTAGGTATGGTATTTCAAAAACCAAATCCTTTTCCTAAATCTATTTTCGAAAACGTTGCATTTGGTTTGCGTGTAAATGGTATTAAACATAAAACCTATATCGAAGAACGGGTTGAAAAATCCCTACAGCAAGCCGCATTGTGGAATGAAGTAAAAGATAAATTAAACAAATCAGCTTTCGAACTATCGGGAGGGCAGCAACAACGATTGTGTATTGCGCGCGCACTTGCCATCGAACCGCAAATACTGTTAATGGATGAACCTGCATCAGCCTTAGATCCAATTTCAACAGCTAAAATTGAAGACCTGATTTATGAGTTAAAGCAAGAATATACCATACTTATTGTTACACACAATATGCAACAAGCCAGTAGAGTAAGTGACACAACAGCATTTTTTTATCTGGGCGAGTTAATTGAACATGATAACACAAAAAAGATTTTTACAGCACCCGATAAAATGCAAACACAAAACTATGTTACAGGTCGTTTTGGTTGATGCCTGATATACATTTAACCTGCTTGATACAAACTAAATTACACCAACATTATGACACATCTCGACTCAGAACTGAAGCAACTAAAAGAAAGCATTAACGAACTTTTTTTAATGGTCATTTCGCAACTTGCCAAAAGCAAAGAAGCATTGGTTAATTTAGATCAGGATTTGGCACGCGAAGTTAGAGCTAATGAAAGACGCGTAAATTCATATGAATTAAAAATTGACCGCGATTGCGAAAACATAATTGCACTGTTTAACCCCGTAGCTATCGA
>JAEUQN010000365.1 GCA_016789725.1 Blastocatellia bacterium
CTCTGGGCGCTTCGCGCTGGCGAATGGCGCGACAATTTATTTCCGAAAATCTGCTGCTCACGATTGGCGCAGGCGCACTGGGAATTCTGCTTTCGTTCTGGGGCGTAGACGTTCTGTTGAGCCTCAACCAAAACAGTCTGCCTCGCGTTGATGAAATTGCTGTCAATTGGCGCGCATTGCTGTTCACACTGGGGCTGGCCGTCGCAATCGCTGTGGTGTTAGGCAGTTTGCCCGCAATGCGATTTTCCAACTCGGATTTGCAAAACCAGTTGAAAGAAACAGGGCGCGGAGCTTCGGCGTCGCGTTTGAGCCAACATTTGCGACAAGGATTGATCGTCGCGCAAATCGCGCTGACGCTGGTGTTGCTGATTGGCGCGGGATTGATCGGACGCAGCTTTTTGCAACTGATGCAAACCGATCCCGGTTTCAAGCCGGAGAACGCTGTCGTCATGACGTTGTCTCTGCCTACGACCATTGACCAACAGCAGGAGCAGCGATTGCAGCAATTTCATGAACAACTGCTGGAAAGTCTGACGACTATGCCCGGGGTGGTAGCGGCAGGCGGCATCAACGCGTTGCCGCTTTCCCGCCGAGGGGCAAACGGAACGTTTCAAAAAGACGGCAACCCGACAACCACGGGCGATGCGAATTACCGGTTGGCCAGCGGCGGATATTTTACCGCGATGGGAATTCCGTTGTTGCGCGGACGAGTGTTTGACGAAACCGACCAAAACGGCGCACCGGATGCGTGCGTGATCAGCCAATCCGTGGCGCAGAAATATTGGCCGGGCGAAGACCCCATCGGACGCACCATTCAATTCGGCAACATGGACGGCGACAAAGACCTGTTGCACATTGTCGGCATTGTCGGCGACATCCGCGATGGCGGGTTGGATCAGCCAGCCGAGCCGACGGTATACGCCCATTCCTTGCAGCGTCCGCAATGGTGGCAGGTGTCCAACCAGTCTTACGTTCTGCGCACGACGCTCCCGGCAAGCTCGGTTATTCCCGCCATGCGTTCCATCACGGAATCGCTTAATCAGGAAGCCTTTTTGCGATTCCAAACTTTGCCCGAAGTCG
>JAEUQN010000366.1 GCA_016789725.1 Blastocatellia bacterium
GCGTCCGCCTTTGAATTCCTGCGGCACGCCGCGTGTTTTCACCGTGACTTGTTGGGTGGCTTGGCCGTTGACGCCATTGGGATCAGTCATTGTGAGGCGGCATTCGTAGGCGGTGTTTTCTTCGAGGTCGAGGATGCTGCCCGCAAATTTGCGCGGCGTCCAGTATTCGAGGAAGTTGCGTGCGCGCCCGACCTTCTCATCGCCAATGCGCAGGAGCGGTTGTGCCTCGCGCCAGTTCGTTTCGCCGATTTTGCGGAATTGCACGGCGACAGTAGCATTGCGATTGTCGTCGCCGCTGATCTTCCATTCAAAACCGAGATTGAGCAGAGTTGGTGGTTCGACAATGAATTCGCCAGCAGTGACAGCATTGTTGGTTTGCGCAAAACTGGTAAGCGCGAGTAGGCAAACGATCAGCAAGAGCCGTAAGATTTGGGACATTTTGTAACCTCCTGGGTGGATGGCAATAAAGGCGCGGTTACTCTTGATCCGGGTCAATGCCCAACGCACGTAATTTGGCGGCCATTCGTTGTTCTCTCATTTGCGCTTCGTGAGCTTGGCGAAGTGCTGCTTCCTTCTCGATCCGTTCCGCTTCCGCCCGTTGCGCTTCGTGTGCGGCTCGATGCGCTTCCTGCTCTGCCCGTTCATCCGCCGTGGGAATCCATTGGCCATCCCGACCATACCAGCGCAGCCAAAGATAATTTTCGTTCAGGTATCGTCCCTGCCATACACCTAACCCTAACTCAATATCTTCAACCCAGAACCGGTTCTGATGATCTCTGACTTCTTGATAGCGGGAACCGTTGAGCGTAAAGATGCGCAGCTCATTGGTGTAGCGGCTGAAGACCACATAATACGGCACGCGCAGCCAGCGTTCGTACACGTCCCATTTGGTTGGCGGTTTCGTGACATCACGTAGCCGCTGGCCGAGATCGTCTTTCTCTGTGCTGGGCGAAAGCAGTTCCACTACGATCAATGGGTCCACACTTTCCTGCCACGTAACATAACTCAACCGCATCTGTGGCTGCGTGACATCCTTCGGCAATCCAATGACCGCAAACCAGTCAGGCCGTTTGT
>JAEUQN010000367.1 GCA_016789725.1 Blastocatellia bacterium
CGGTATCGCTCCATTTCGTCGGCGCATCGCTGCGCGCCATCCCGTTGAAATCCGGCCCCCGCCATTGCGGCCAGTGGTTAAGCGCGGCGCTATTGTTTTGCGCGGTCACCGTCGCAGCAAAACTAAACAGAACCATCAGAAGGAGGCATTTCGTTGGATTCATGATTTTTTCTCACTGATACAGAACAACGTATTCTGCCCACGCAGGAAAATATCTCCATTGATAATCACGGGGGAGGCGATGAACATTTGATCTTCCAGCGTGTTCGTCGCCAAAACCTCGTATTTTTCACCCATTTTCAGAATCACCACATCGCCGTCTTCCGTTGCCAAATAGAGCTTGCCATTCGCGCCGACAGGTGAAGCCTTGAAGTTGTAGGGTTTCGGCAAGCGTTGCTGATGGTAGTACGGTTTGCCGTTTTTGGCATCGAAGCAACTCATCATCCCATTGTCCGTCAGGGTATACAGTTTGCCGTCAAACAACACGGGCGAGGGCGTGTAGGATAACCCGCGTGTCTCGCTCCACAGCACGGCATCCGTCCCCGTCAAATCGCCTTCCCTGCCGAGTTTGATCGCCAGCAATTTCGGATCACGAAAACCGCTCATCACATACACAACGCCATCCTGATGCACAGGCTGCGGAATGGTGTTGTGGCCGAGTCCGGCACAATCCCAAATCATTTTCCCGCTATTCAGATCGTAGCTGCGGACCTTGGTCGGGGCGCTGACGATGACCTGTTTGCGGCCTGCGTGTTCGACCACCAGCGGCGTTGACCAATTGGAAATCTCTTCGCGTTTGGCGCGCCACAGCTCTTTGCCGGTAGTTTTGTCGAGCGTCACGATGAACGAATCGCCCTGGTAATCAAAAACCAGCAGGAGTTTGTTGTCGTGGACGACGGCTGCCGTACCTTCGCCGAATTGCAGCCGCATTTTCATCTGCACGCCAAGGTCTTTTTCCCAGATCAGCTTGCCATTCAAGTCGTAGCAAAACACACCGCGCGAGCCGAAAAATGCGTAGACATTTTTGCCATCAGTAACTGGCGAATTGGAGGCAAAGCTGCC
>JAEUQN010000368.1 GCA_016789725.1 Blastocatellia bacterium
GGCCCTCACAAACGATATTCGCCAATCATTCCCTTTTAATAATGACGGTGATGTCCATTTTTTGAGACGTTTTACGTCTTTGTTAGAGGCGAGTCCAAATCTTCTCAGCTCATCGAAATCTGTGCAGTAATATCCACACCGGTAGCCTTTTAGTTTCATTTCATAGCCTCACTTTATCCCCTCAATAGAATATGTTTGATGCGAAGAATCTTGATTTTACCTTTGCTTTGGAAGCGTAGAAATAGGAATATTATTTACGAAGAGATTAGGACAAAATTGCTTTCAAGCTGCCGATGAAAGAAGATTTCTAAAATAGCCGAAAGGTTTAATGTGATGGAACGCACAACATTTGAGCAAGCTATTGAAGTTGTGAACTCACTGCCGACAGATGACCGCGAGCGATTCAATCAATGGTTCAAAGAGCAGGAGCATTTGGATACGAAAGCGAACGGTGCCCCTTCCATAAAATTCTCTTCTCAACCGTCGCCAATGACGTTGGAAAAACGAGAAGCCCGATTTCAGCGCGCGTTGCGATGGCTTGAAGAAAATAAGGCCAAGTATTTGGGGCAATGGGTGGCGTTGGATGGAGATCGTTTGTTGGCGGCTGGCGCTGATGGCAAGCAAGTTTACGCGAAGGCCATAGCCGCTGGTGTTGCGGTTCCGCTGTTGCACCAAATCAATCTTGAGTTTTACAGTTGATTGCAAGTTGGAGGTCATTTATGCCCAATGGTACGTTAGAACAAGTCAAAGAAGCGATTCTCACGCTTCCGCAGGATGATCGAAAGCACCTACAACGATGGCTGGATGAACAGGCGCGAAAAGATGCAAGCCAGGCTCCGCCGAAAGAATCTCTTGAAGAGCGAATGCACCGCTACAAACAGACCCAAAAATGGCTACAAGAGAATCGAGAAACATACATGGGGCAATGGGTTGCGCTGGAAGGTGACCGATTGGTCGCACATGGTGCAGATGGGCTGAAGGTTCATGCCGAAGCTAAGGCTGCCGGAATTGAAGTTCCATTCCTCGAACATATTGTCGAAGAGAAAGAA
>JAEUQN010000369.1 GCA_016789725.1 Blastocatellia bacterium
TAAATCGCGGAGCTTCGCTGGGGAACACACGCGATTTAGCAAATCGCGCTACGCCAGGAAACTTACTTTACAGTGTATTGAGGTCAGTGAGTTACGTCAGTTCGCTTGCAGAAGCCGACTTTACTCGAACTCAGGTACTGGCCATTGACTGTCTCTTAATGAGTAATCTTCAAGAATAGCTTCAAAAATTTCTGTTTAGCCGTCAGTTTCACCGGATGTTGTAAAAAACGAGGCCGCGTTTTCGCAGGGCTATCGGCCCATTCGGTGGGGCTTTGACAGGTCACAGCCAATTGCAGCAATAATTGCCAGTCAGATTCAAAGACCTCAACCGTACTGCGATTTTTTTCCGGGCTGGTCAGTTCCTGATTGATTTTTGCCAGCAGCAGTTTGTACGCCAACGCGCGGTTCGAATCCGCGCTGAGAATATTGTCGCGGGTCAGCCCCAATTGCACGGAGTTCCCATAAACATTGACCTTGAGACGCAATAGTCCTTGTGCATCAAAGAACGGCTCGCTTTCCAGTTCCAAATCTCGGAAGAAGGATTTCACTTCTTTGTCATCCGCAAAATACCCATCCGCGATGGCCTTTTTCAATAGTGGAGCAAACGCAGCGCGTTGCTGATTCCACCACTCAGGCGTGCCAAAAATTCTGAGCTGCTCGGCTTCCAGCGCGGCAACAGGATCAGCGGAACCGCCATTCAAAACATCGGTACTCAACCGCGCTAATTCTTGCTGGGGTTTAGGTAATTTCTGCTGACGCTCGGCTAACTTTAATTCCGCCATCTTCAGGGTCGCAGTTTGCCGATGCACTTGATTCACATCATACTTTCCAGTCAGATAATACATTCCCATAAAAATTGGAATCAACGGCTGTTTGAAAATGGCCTCTGAAATCAAATATTTTTTCGATTTGAAGGCCTGCTCCGAAAAATTGCGAGCGTCAAAGCTGCGCTTAATCGGCCCTGCTAGTTGTGCAAACTTCGTGACGTAAAATAATCGCTCAGGGTGCTTCCCCGCAAAGCGGGTAAA
>JAEUQN010000036.1 GCA_016789725.1 Blastocatellia bacterium
CGATCAATTGCAGCACGCGTCGTTGATTCGGAACGAGGTTCAGCCAGATGCCTACATAGACCGGATTGTAAATACTCAGCAATGAGTGAATCGTGGCTTGCACTTCTTGTGGTTCGACTTTTTTCAACCCGTTGAGCAAAGCGTATTCCCAGAGCTTGTGGCAAATCAGTTGAATCGCGTGCGGGACATTCTGCGCAGCGGTCAGGATTTCGTTAATGGCTTCAGCACTGATCGGGCATTTGATTTGCTGGAAGCTTTGCGTGATGTAGTTTGCGACTTCCTCTGTCGGCAACGGCTTCAGAAAAAGGGGCAGTCCGAGCTTATAAAACGGGCGATTCGGGTTGCTAATCATTTCTGTGAGCAACGCGGTTTCCGAACCTGCTACAACATACCCGACGCGCTGGTGCATCTGCATTTCGCCGCGCAATTGCTTTTCAATGTCCGCACCACCCAAGTAAAGCAACTCCTGAAATTCATCAAAGATCACGCCAATCGGGGCTTTTTGTTTGACTGCGAGCGTTTCCAATTGTCGCAAGGCTTCAATCAACAAGGCGGGTTGTTCCGGCTGCGCGGGAGCTTTGATGCCGAGAGAAACGGTCGGCAGATTGGTGTTTGGATCGTAAGTAAAGTTGGGATTGAAGCGCGTGAAAATCTGCCGCATCTGCTCCGCTGCTTTTTTGACGTTGCTGGTAAACGAGGCGGCTTGCGTCAAGATGTCGTTGATAATCTGTTCCATCGAGGTGAGCGTTTGCAGGTTCAGATAAATCACCGCGTAGCCATTTTCGCGCAGGCGCGCAGCAGCGGAAACCAGAATCGAAGTCTTGCCAAATCGTCGGGGCGCAATCAAAAACAGTTTGCCGCCTTGCGTCAGTGTTTGCTGGACGGTTTGCAGTTCTTCGGTGCGGTTGATCAAATGTTCCGGCGTGACGACTTGTTCGATGATGAACGGGTTGCTGCGCATCTTATACCAACTTTCAGTCGAAAATTTTCAATCGAAAAAAGGTATTATACCTATCGGTATAATAAAGAGGAAACAAGCAAACAAAAAAGGCGAGAAGTTCTTCTCGCCTTTTCATTTCTGCGTTGTCGCAAATGTTTAGAACAAATATCCACCTGCCGCTACGACCTTATCGGCCAGGCTTTCTCGAATTGCCGAGGTATTGATCGGCGTGTATTTCGTGAAGCGTCGCAGCGCAGCCAAGAGCATCCGCAAATCATCGCCTTCCGCAATCGCGGCCAGCGCATTTTTCGCGGCGGTTTCGATGCGACCGAGCGCGTCGTTCGTGTAGAGCTTCGTTGCATCAATCGCGGCTTGATGCTTCTCGACGCCGTCGCGCTCAATCATCTTCGCCGTGCGAGCGATGGCGCTGTCCATCAGGAAGGTTTCGGTGATGATGTCGGCGGCCCAGCACAGAACCATTTGCTGTTCTGACAACGCGGCCATGAATTTCTGTGCGGCGGAACCGAGCACCATCAACGCGACTTTTTTGGCGTTAGCGGCGATCTTGCGCTCTTCGGCCATTGGCGCGTCGTCTACGTCCTCGAATGATGGGCCAGCGAGCAATTCTTCCTGCAATTGTTTGGCGGCGGCGAGCAGCGGCAATTCGCCTTTCATCGCGCGCTTGAGCAATTGGCCAGGAATCAGCAGGCGGTTGATTTCGTTCGTGCCTTCAAAGATGCGGTTGACGCGGCAATCGCGATATACGCCTTCGACCGGATAATCTTCGGTGAAGCCGTTGCCGCCGTAAATTTGCACTCCTTCGTCCGCGCAATAAAACAGGATTTCTGTGCCAGCAACCTTAATCATTGCGCATTCAATCGCATACTCTTCGACGGCTTTCAGGATTTCGGCAGGCTTGCTTTTATCAATGTCGTGTTCGCGGTCTTCGATCATCCCTGCGGTGCGATAGACGGCGGATTCGCCCGCATAAATTCGCGCCAGCATTTCGGCAAGCTTATATTTGATCGCGCCAAAGCTGGCAATCGAACGTCCGAATTGCTGACGTTCTTTGGCGTAGTTGGCGGACAACCCAAGCACTCGTTTCGCGCCGCCAATGGAGCCTGCACCCATCTTGATACGCCCAAAATTTAGCACATTAAAAGCGATCAAGTGACCTTTACCGATTTCGCCCAGCAAACGATCTTTCGGGATTTTCGCATCCGCCAACAACAGCGGCGTAGTGGATGAGCCGCGTTGACCAAGCTTGTGCTCTTCTTTGCCGGGGCTGACGCCGGGGTCGTTTTTCTCAACGATGAACGCAGAAAACTTGTCGCCATCCACTTTTGCAAACACGATGAACAGGTCAGCAAAGCCGCCGTTCGTGATCCACATTTTTTCGCCGTTCAGAATCCAATGCTCGCCGTCTTCGCTCAAGCGTGCGGATGCCTTGGCGCCCAAGGCGTCAGAGCCGGACGAGGATTCGCTCAGGCAATACGAACTGATCCATTCAGCGTTCCCAATCTTCGGCAGGTAATGCGCCTTTTGCTGATCGTTGCCGAAAAATACGATAGGCAACAGCCCGATGCTGCTGGTTGCGCCGTGTCCAGTCGCAAACGACGCCTGCCCGGACAGGTTTTCAGCGATCAACATATTCGAGACGTGATCAAGTTCCAGGCCTCCAAATTTTTCGGGAATGGAGGCGTTGATGAGGCCGAGTTCAGCCGCTTTTTCAATCAAACTGCGCTGAACTTCGTAATCTTTCGCTTCAATCGCTTCGTGATTTGGAATGACTTCCTTGTCCATGAACTCGGTCGTCGTTTGCCCGATCATCACTTGTTCTTCTGTGAAATCTTCAGGCGAAAAGACTTGCGCGGGCGTGGTTTCTGCAAGCAAAAATCCACCGCCTTTGACGACTGTTTTTCCTTGTGCTGTAGCTGACATAAAAAAGCCTTTCTGGTAGTCGGTAGTCGGTAGACGGTAGTCAGTAGAATGCAGGTTCTTCCGCAGCTACCGCCTACCGTCTACTGTCTACCGACTACTCTTTTAGTCCATATTTTCAAAAATTCCCGCAGCGCCCATACCGCCGCCGACACACATTGTCACCATGCCGTATTTGGCTCCGGTGCGCTTCATTTCCTGCAAAATCGTGGCTGTGAGCTTCGCACCTGTACAGCCGAGCGGATGACCCAGCGCGAGCGCGCCGCCGTTGACGTTGACGCGTTCGGGATCAATGTTCAGATGTTTGATGACAGCGAGCGCCTGCGCGGCAAACGCTTCGTTCAGTTCAATGACGCCAATGTCGTCGAGTTTGAGGCCCGCGATTTTCAAGGCTTTCGGAATCGCTTCGACCGGGCCGATGCCCATCAATTCAGGCGGCACGCCAGCCACGGCGTAGCACACGAAACGCGCCATTGGTTTCAAGCCTAAAGCTTCGGCACGTTCGCGCGTCATTAGTAAGGCAGCGGCTGCGCCATCGGACATTTGCGAAGACGTTCCGGCTGTCACCGTACCGCGTGCGTGAAAGACGGGTTTGAGTTTCGCCAAGCCTTCCGCCGAAGTGTCGCGGCGCACGCCTTCGTCGGTATCGAAAACAAACTCTTTCGTAGCGATGCGATTTTTCGCGTTGAGCGGTTTGCCTGCGGCTGCTGCGGCCACGTTGACTTCGCGATTGACGACGGTGATCGGCACGATTTCGTCTTTGAATTTGCCTGCGTCAATCGCGGCACCTGCGCGTTGATGCGAACGTACGGCAAACGCTTCCGCCTCTTCGCGTGAAATTTCATACTTCTGCGCGACGTTCTCCGCCGTCAATCCCATATTCAAATACACATCAGGATAAACATCGGTCAGCGTCGGATTCGGTGACAAGTTGTAACCGCCCATCGGCAACATAGACATAGATTCCGCGCCGCCACCAATCGCGACTTCGGACGAACCGACCATAATATGTTCGGCAGCCTGCGCGATGGCTTGCAAACCAGATGAGCAAAAGCGATTGATGGTCAACGCGGAGGTTGTGACAGGCAAGCCGCCCAACAGCGCGATTTGCCGCGCCATATTCGCGCCCTGTTGTGCTTCGGGCGTTGCGCATCCGATGACCACATCATCTACTTCCGCAGGATTTAGTCCCGGCGTGCGTGCCAACAATTCTTTGATAACTGCGCCGCCCAAATCATCAGGCCGCGTGTCTTTGAGCGTGCCGCGCGGCGCTTTGCCAATCGCGGTTCTGAGTGCGTTTACGATAACTACTTCACGCATGAATTTGTCTCCTTCATTCGCGTCAACGCGCGAGGTGCGAAATGATCTGCAAAAGCAAAAGTACAATCAGCGCGGGAGCGACAGAGAAAACCAAAATCCACAGACCATCGCGCTGATACGAAAATTGATAAAGAAATTTCGGCAGCTTCATCTTGCCTCTTAATTGCGGAGCGGCTTGCCGGTTTTGAGCATCGCGGCTAATCGCTCCTGCGTGGCTTTGGTTCCGCACAAACTGACAAACGCCTCGCGTTCCAGATCAAGCAAGTATTGTTCGGTCACGCGCGTCGGATGTGACAGGTTGCCGCCTGCCAACACTTCGGCAATCTTCGTGCCGATTAGCGCATCGTGATCGGAGATGTAGCCGCCGCGTTTCATCATGTGCATGCCGAGCTTGAATTTCGTGAGCGCTGCTTCGCCCAAGACCAAAATGTCCTGACGCGGTTGCGGTGGGACGTAGCCTTCACGCGCCATCGTCAGCACGGTTTGTTTGGCTTCTTCGATCTGGCGGTCATTGTTCATCACGATGCGGTCGGTGTTGCGCAGGATGCCCCAATGACGGGCTTCGATTGCGCTTGTGGCGACTTTGCCCATTGCGATCAATTCAAAGTTTTTGCGCAGGATTTCAAACTGATCTAGGTTTGGCGTATCGGCTACGGCATCGGACGCGCGCAAGGCCATTTCCTTTGTTCCGCCGCCGCCGGGCAAGAGGCCAACACCGACTTCGACCATGCCGATATAGGTTTCGGCTGCGGCTACGGCGCGGTCGGAATGCAGCGTTAATTCACAGCCACCGCCAAGTGACAATCCGAACGGTGCAACAACGACGGGCTTCGGCGAATAGCGCAGGCTCGTCGTCATCGTTTGGAATTGCTTCACGGCAAAGGCAAGTTCGTCCCAATCGCCTTCCTGCGCGCCCATCAGGATGAGCATGATGTTTGCGCCTGCCGAAAAATTCGGGCCTTGATTGCCGACGACGAGGCCGACGAAATTCTTTTCGACTTCTTTCAGTGCGGCTGCGACCATCGCAATTTGATCGCCGCCGAGTGCATTCATCTTCGCGTGGAATTCGACGCAAGCGACGCCGTCACCGAGGTCAATCAAGCTCGCGCCGGAATTTTTCTTGATAAGTTTCGATTGGTCTTTCAGCGATTTCAAAATCGTGACGCCTGCGGGTACAGGCACCGGTTTATATTCATTGCTCGCAAAGTCATAAAACTGCTTCACACCGTTTTCGCTTCTGTAAAAACTGGTGTTGCCAGCAGCGAGCATCGCTTCGACGTTCGCGGGAATCGGGCGACCTTCTTCGCGCATTTTGGCGACGGATTTTTCGACGCCGATGGCATCCCATTTTTCAAAGATGCCCATTTCGTGCGCGAAGCCCCACTTCATTGCATTGTCAATTTCGACGATGTTGTCCGCGATTTCCGGGATGCGATTCGCTGCATAAATGGCTGCCTCGGCGAACGTGTGCCAGATGTATTCGCCCGCACGATCTTTCGCGTAGGCCAATGTTTTCAGGCGTGTGCCGAGGTCTTCAATTTGTTTCGCTGCGCCGACGGAAGGGAAGTTGGCTTTCTGCTGCGGGCGATATTCCAACGTCGCAAAATCCAGCGTCAAAATATCTTTGCCGACTTTTTTGTAAAAGCCGCCTTTGGTTTTGTCGCCAAGCATTTTGCGCTCGACCATTTGGTCGAGGATGGCGGGAACCTTGAACGATTCGCGCCGCTCATCATTCGTCAGCGAATTGTAGAGATTGCGTGCGACGTTGTATGCGGTATCCAAGCCAACAACATCCAACGTGCGAAAGCTTGCGCTCTTGGCGTGACCGATCAGCGTGCCGGTCAACGAATCAATTTCTTCCGGCGTGTAGCCTTTTTCGAGCATATAACTCAGGCCGTTCAGCATTGAAAAATTCGCCAGCCGATTCGCCACAAAACCCGGCGTGTCTTTCGCGTACACGACGCCTTTGCCCATCACGCGATCAAAAAATCCGGCCATAAAACACGCGACTTCGGGTGATGTGTCCGGCGTCGTGATGATTTCCATCAAATGCAAATAACGCGGCGGATTGAAAAAGTGCGTGCCGAGAAAGCGCTTGCGAAAATTTTCCGAACGACCTTCGGCTAGCGATTTAATCGGGATGCCGGAGGTGTTGGAGGTAATGATCGCTTCGGCATGTAAATGTGGTTCGACGCGTTCGTACAAGCTGCGTTTGATGTCGAGATTTTCGACGATAGCTTCGACAATCCAGTCGCAACTTTTGAGTTTTGATAAGTCGTCATCGAAGTTGCCGACAGTCACAAGGCTCGCAAGTTCTGCCGACATAAACGCAGCGGGCTTGGCTTTCTTTGCACCTTCCAATCCTGCATTAGCGATGCGATTGCGCACGGCGGGTGATTCTAATGTCAACCCTTTGGCTTGTTCTTCGGGTGTTAATTCTTTCGGCGCGATGTCGAGCAACAAACACGGAATGCCAGCATTGGCAAGGTGCGCTGCGATTTGCGCGCCCATCACGCCCGCACCCAAAACAGCAGCTTTTTTAATCTGCATTGATAGACTCCTCAATAAAAGTAGCGCAACCTGCCGAGGTTGCTTTGTTATGTCAGCGAGCGCGTTGAGAAGCAACGCAACCTCGGCAGGTTGCGCTACTTTTATTGCGCGCTACAGCAAAGTCCAGGGAGCTAAATAACACGCGCTCATCAGCACGAAGAGAAACGCAAAAAAGACCGACGACAACGACGTTCCCCAGAACATTGGTTGCAGGATGAAACGGAAGAACCAGAACAAGCCGATGCCCACCGCAACTGTGCGCCCGATGCCCGCCGTCAGCAATTCCTGCGTATGCCAGAGCGACACAAAAGCAAAGAGCAAGAAGATAAAACTCAAACACAGGTTCAGCACCTGCATCACGCCGCTGTTCAGATAGCTCAAACGTTTTAATTCGGCGCGCCAGTCAAACAAGCGCCAAAATAGCAAGTGAAAGATCAGCCACCCGATACTGGCGTAGCCGCCAATTTTGACCAGCAAGGTCGCCGTGGACGGGTTCATAAGATTTTTCCCAGCAAAGCCTGATTCAGTCGTTCGTCAATATGTTTTCGTTCGTATGTTTTTCCCAGCAAAGCTAGATCAGTAATTCGTCAGTATGTTTTCGTCTGTAAATCCCAATTCATTCAAGCGGGCTTTGGTTTGCCTCATCATTTCCTGCGAGCCGCAAATCAAGGCGACCGGGTTATCCAATTCCGGCACGATGTTGTCGAGCAGGCTTTGCACGTAGCCGGTTGCGCCGCTCCACTCTTCATTCGGCTGACTGATAACTTGCCGCAACGTGACATCGTGCGTGCGCCAATCGGTGGCGATTTCTTCCTCGAAGTAAAAATCTTTGTTCGTGCGCGCGCCGTGCAACACGATCAATTTGCCGAAGTCATTGCGACGACGAAAGACGTGGCGCAACGTCGAACGCAGCGGCGCGATCCCCGTTCCCATCGCTACAAAAACCAAATCGCGGCCTGCGAAGTTTTCCATCGGAAAACCATTGCCGACGATGTTACTCAATTCCACTTCAGCCGCCGCGCCTGCGGCAAAAAGTCCGTTGGCAATGCTTTCTGTCCAATCACTTTGCTTCACCAGAAATTCGTATTCTTCGTCTTCGGGCGCAGACGCAAACGCGAGATAGGACGGTTTGCGTCCGGGCATCTCCAACACCGCCACTTGTCCCGGCACAAAGTTTGTTTTTGCGGCCTCGCACGGCAGCATAAAAAAGCTCCAGACATCGGGCGTGTGTTTTTGAATGCGTGTGATCGTTAATGGTGTCATGGTGGTCGGTGGTCGGTGGTCAGTGGTCGGTGGGTTTGCCAGCCACCAGCCACCAACTACCAATCACTTTTCGTATTGTCGCTCTTTTTCTGCATACATCGCGTCAATTTGTTCCTTGTACTTTTCCATTACGACGCGGCGTTTGACTTTCAATGTCGGCGTCAATTCACCGCTTTCAATCGTCATTTCCCGCTCAAGTAAAACAACGCCTTTGAGCTTTTCAAATTTGCCGAGTTCGGGCGTCAACTTGTCTATTTGTCGTTCGATCAGATCAATGATTTTTGGATGGCGCAATAATTCTTTGACGTCCTGATAGCCAATGTTCTTCAGTTCGGCGTAGCTCTTGAGCGCGTCGAACTGCGGCACGATCAAGGCCGCAGGGAACTTGCGCTGATCCCCAATCACGACGGCCTGATTGACGAAGCGACTTTGCTTGAGTGCGTTCTCAATGGGCTGTGGCGCGATGTATTTTCCGCCACTGGTTTTGAGCAAATCTTTCTTGCGATCCGTAATGTACAAATAGCCGTCCGCATCCAGATGCCCGATGTCGCCCGTGTGCAACCAGCGATGGCCCTGTTCATCGTGCGACAACGTTTCCGCCGTAGCTTCGGGCTTGTTGAAGTAACCCTGCATGATGTTTGCGCCGCTCGCCAAAATTTCACCATCTTCAGCAATTTTGACGGTGACGCCGGAAATGGGTTTGCCGCAAGAGCCGAGCCGGTGCGCCTGTGGAGTATTCATCGTGATCACGGGGGAGCTTTCCGTCAGCCCATAGCCTTGAAAAATCTGAAGGCCCGCGCCATAAAAAACCTCCGCTAATTCAATGGGCAGCGCCGCACCGCCGGACGCCAGATTTTTGATGCGTCCGCCGAATGCCGCCTGCCATTTGGCAAATACTAATTTCACGGCAAATGCACGCTTGGCTTGCAACAAAAAGGAAATCGGCTTGCCGCTGTTTTCGAGCGTAGCCCATTCTTTGGCGATTTCAATTGCCCAGTTGGCAATGCGGGCTTGCGCGCTTCCGGCGGCCTCGGCTTTTTCCAACGTCTTGGCGTAAATCTTTTCATACAAGCGCGGCACGCTGGTCAAAAAATGCGGACGCACCTCCACCAGGTTTTGCGCGACGGTGTCAATACTTTCGGCCAGGTAAATTTTTACCTGTAAAAAGAAATCAAGGTAAATCGTCACGCGCTCGAAGATATGTGAAAACGGCAGAAAGCTCAGCGCGACGTCGCCGGCCTGAAGATTCATTTCCTGGGCTACGTTTCGCACGTTCGACATGATGTTGTCGTGCGTCAGCATGACGCCTTTCGGTTCGCCTGTTGTGCCGGAGGTATAGATCAACGTCGCCAAGGATGCCGGAGTAACCTGACTGCGGAGTCGCTCGTACAAATCGGGCTGCAAGCGATCCAATTGCCTGCCAAATGCCTGCACATCCGCAAAGTAAATGACACGCGGATCGTCCGTCTCAAAGTGATCGAACGCGATAATCTTTTTCAGACTTGGGACATCATTGAGTGCGGCATGCACGCGTGCCAATTGCTTGGCGGAGGAAATGAACATCACTGTGACGCTGGCGTCATTGAGGATATATGAAACCTGTGCCGGGGCTTGTGTGGAGTAGATTGGCACATCTGCGCAGGCGCAGTTCAAAACGCCTAAATCCGCAATCGTCCATTCGGGTCGGTTTTCAGAAAGTAATCCGACGTGATCGCCCGGACGAACACCGAGCGAATATAAGCCGAGCGTCGTCGCGCGGGCTTGCGCCGCCAACTCCTGAGCAGAAATCGAATGCCAGCTTCCGTCTTTTTTATAATTCAAAACGTCTGACTGGTTCGTGGAAACAATCAGATCAAGCAGCGCATTAATCGTTTGCGGAGCGCTCGTGGTCTGTCGGTTGCTTTGCGTTTGCATCATAGATTTTCTCAAGCTTCGATGCCGTTCAAAAACACATCCATCACGGGGTCAACCAACGGAGTTAGCTTGAAATTGTGGTGACTCAACACCCAATTGGTCACCATTTCGTCTAAAGCGCCAAAGATGACTTTGGCGACCACCTTGGGGTTCAGGTTGGCACGAAACGCGCCCTGCTGCTGACCGCGTTCCAAAATCTCGCGGAGCATTTTTAAATAATCGGCCAGCATCGTTTCTGAAAACTGCTCCATAAATTTGGTTGAGTGGCGAAACTCTACCTGAAAGACAACCGCAAGTTCTCGATCTGCTTCGAGCGATTCAAAATGCAGTTTGGCGAAATGCCGCAGTTGCTGCTGTGGGTCGGCAATGGCGGCGAGTTCCTGTCGCAATCGGGCGTTGAATTCGGCCATCACGGTGTTAAAGATCGAAACCAATAGGTCGTCTTTGTTTTTGAAATACAAATACACCGTTCCATCGGCGACGCCTGCGGCTCGTGCGACTTCGGCGACTTTCGCATTGAAATAACCAGAACGGGCAAAGACCTGAATCGCACCGCGCAAAATGGCCGAGAACTTGTCGTTACTTTTTTCGCTCCCTTTTTCGTCTGACACGACGGCACGTTTGCTGACAGCTTTGGAAGCCTTGCCAACTACCTTCAGACGCGCATCCGACTTTTTCGGCGCTTTCATATCGCTCACGTTTCAGCTTGTGGGGAATTCCTTCTAAAAAATGAATGAGCATTCATTCACCCGGCATCCTAGCCGAAAACCGGCACTTGAGCAAGCGGCTTTTTGCGCCTTGTCTTGCGCCCTCTGCTGGCTTGTGACAGCATTCCCTTCGATGGCTAAACAAAAGGTTGCAAAGGATCAGATAAAACAAAAACGAATTGCGTTGGTGACCGGGGGAGGGGATTGTCCAGGACTGAATGCAGTGATTCGCGCCGTAGTGAAAGGAGCGCTGAATCATGGCTGGGAAGTTTTTGGCATTGAACGGGGCTTTGAAGGTTTGCTCCATAAAAATCAAGTGCGCAAGCTGGACGCGAGCGATGTGCGGGGGATCGCGCATTTGGGCGGGACGATTCTAGGGACGACGAATCGCGGCAATCCATTCAAATTCACAGTCAAAAAACAGGGCAAAGAGGTCATCGTTGATCTGTCGCAACAAATTGCGGATCGCTTTTTTGATCTGGGGTTCGATGCGTTGGTGACGATTGGTGGAGATGGAACGCTGAAAATCGCGCAGCAATTAGCCGTGCTTGGCATCCCCATCATTGGCGTGCCGAAAACGATTGATAATGATCTGGCCGTCACAGAAGTTTCATTCGGATTCAATACAGCGGTCACGACTGCGACTGAGGCGATTGATAAACTTCACGCGACGGCCAAATCGCACGAACGCGTGATGGTGGTTGAGTTGATGGGGCATTATTCCGGCTGGATTGCGCTGTATGCCGGGATCGCGGGCGGCGCGGATGTGATTCTGATTCCTGAAATCCCTTTTGATCTGAAAGCCGTCGCGCGCAAGATTCAAGACCGGTGGCGACGTCAACGCCGCTTTGCCATCGTTGTTGCCGCCGAAGGCGCCAAGCCCACAGGCGGCGAGCATTTTATGACGCTACGTGAAACCGGACACGAACGGTTGGGTGGCGTCGCGGAATTCGTTGCCAAAGAAATTCATCGGTTGACCGACCGCGAAACACGCTCCCTTGTGCTGGGGCATTTGCAACGTGGCGGTCAACCCACGACGTCAGACCGTTTGCTTGCCACTCGCTTTGGTGCCGCTGCTGTCCGTGCAATTGACAAGGGGGAGCGTAATGTAATGGTGGCGTTGCAATCCTCAAAGATCATTACAGTCCCTCTTGAACAGGCCATCGAGGAGACCAAATTTGTTCCGTTGGATTCCGACATTGTGTGTGCGGCCCGTGATTTGGGTATTTCTTTTGGAGATGAAGCAGATGAATAACGAAACCGACCTTCTTCAAGATGCAACACGCGCTCAGCTCGATCAGGTCAGCCAGGCGATGTTGCGATTGCATAAATCTTTGCTGGATGACGAGCGCATTATTTATGAAGCCGCTTACGGCCCGGTTTCACCGAATGATCTGTTTCGTCTGGCATTGGGGCATTCGCAGTTTACGTGGCTCGGCAAAATTTTATCGTTGATTGCACAACTCGATGAAGCCGCGTCCGTGCGTCGTCCCGCGACGGAAGCTCAAGCGCAATTGTTGCTTGCTGAAGCTCTGGTACTGCTCAAGCTGGAACACGAAGACGAAATCTTCGTCGAACGCTTCCAAGTGGCGTTGGCACGCAGTACGAACGCAAAAGATAAGCACAACGAAGCCCTGAAAATCGCTACGGCAGAAAGTGAGTCAAATGGATAATGAAACCTTAGAGGTTATTCACAACCGCGAGGCCAATCGCTTCGAGATGGCGATTGAAGATCAACAGGCGGTCGTCAATTATCGAATGATTGGCGCAGATACCTACAACCTCGTTTACGCCGGAGTGCCGCCGGAATTTGAAGGCCGAGGCTACGGCGGGCGTTTGGTGAAAGGCGCGCTGGAACAGATCAAAGCCGAAGGGAAGCGGTTTATTCCGACGTGCCCATTCATCGCCGTTTACGTGCGCCGTCATCCCGAATACGCGGACTTTATTGCGAGGTAAAAACGATGAGCGAGCTACGACGAGTAAGCCGATTGTACACACCGCAACCCACATCAGACGGCGCAGGCGTCAAGATCAATCGCATCATTGCGACGCGCGAACTGGATTATCTCGACCCATTTTTGTTGCTGGATCATTTCGGTTCCGACAATCCAAACGATTACATCGCAGGCTTTCCAATGCACCCGCATCGCGGCATTGAAACCGTGACGTACATGCTGAAAGGCAGCGTCACGCACCGCGATTCGATGGGGAACGTTGGTACGATTCACACGGGCGACATTCAATGGATGACCGCAGGCGGCGGCATCATGCACGAAGAAATGCCGCACGCGAGCGCGGACGGAATGGCTGGCTTTCAGCTTTGGGTGAACCTGCCTGCGAAGCTGAAAATGACCAAGCCGCGTTATCAGGAAGTCGCCGCAAACAACATTCCCGTCGTCGAAAAAGACGGTGCAAAAATTCTCGTGATCGCAGGCGAAGTCGAAGGCGTCAAAGGGGCCGTATCGGAAATCTACGCCGAGCCTTCGTATCTGGACGTCACACTCGAGGCACAGAAAACCTTCACGCACGCGATTCCACGCGGCCACACGGTGTTTGCATATTTGTTTGCAGGCAACGCGACGTTTGACGACAGCGGCAACGCGATTGCCAGCCCAATGCTGGCTGTCTTCGAGGACGGCGATGCCGTACAGATCAAAGCAGGCGACGAAACCGCGCGCTTCATTCTCGTGTCCGGCAAACCATTGCACGAGAGCGTCGCGCGCTACGGCCCATTTGTGATGAACACACGCGCCGAGATTGAGCGAGCGATTCTTGATTTACGCCACGGCACATTCGTTTGGACAGAAGACCGATTATAGGAGCGACGATGAAAGACATTACCAAAACCTACACCAACGGCGAGGTCACCATTGTTTGGCAGCCCGCGAAATGTATTCACTCTGCCATTTGCGTCAAAGGCCTGCCCGAAGTATTTAATGCGAAAGCGCGTCCCTGGATTACCCCGGAAGGCGCAGTGACAGAACGCATTATTGAGCAGGTGAAGGCTTGTCCGTCGGGCGCAATTTCCTACCAGATGAATGACGCCGAAAATCAGGAAGCAGAAGCTCCCGTCAAAACTATTGTGGAGGCTTTGCCCAATGGCCCGCTGCTCGTGTACGGAACGCTGTTGGTCAAAGATCGCGCCGGCAATGAAACGCTGAAGACAAAGACGACGGCGTTCTGTCGCTGCGGCGCGTCGGCAAATAAACCATATTGCGATGGCAACCATACAGCGGTGGGATTTAAGGATGAATGAAACTGTTACATTATATCGCCCTGTTGGCCCGAAAGAATTGGAATTGATCGCCGAGAGCGGCTATAAAGAATTCCCGCCACGCTTGCCGGAGCAGCCGATTTTCTATCCGGTGCTGAACGAAGAATACGCCACGCAAATCGCGCGGGATTGGAATGTGAAAGCTTCCGGCAGCGGCTATGTCACGCGGTTTGACGTGAACAAAGAATTTCTGGATCGTTACGACATACAAGTTGTCGGTGGTTCCGTTCACGAAGAACATTGGATTCCGGCAGAAGACTTGCCAGAATTTAATCGCAACATTGTCGGCGCAATCGAAGTCATCGCCGAATTTCATGCAACAAGTTAGAGCAAGGAATGTTTGGGAGGCCGGATGCTCATCAGCCAATTCCGTAGTTTGTTCATCACCGCTTTTTTGTTTGGGTTTGCTTGTGCTGTCTCGGCCCAATGTCCGAACAACCCCTTCGCGCCCTGCAAACTGTATGAAAACGCAGACGCCGTTTTTATTGGCATGGTGAGAGAGATTAGCTATTCAGAACCGGTTGACGAAATAGACGGCCTTACCAAAAAACGACTTCGCAATAAGTCCGTTTCGCTATTTATCAAAGAATCATTCAAAGGTATTGCCGAGAAACAAACAGAAATAACCATTACAATACCTCAAATACAAAAACGAGCGTCATCTGGCGAATTGACATTCGATAGGCATGTTTACGGGGATTGTCCCTTTGATGGATTTGCGCAGGATGAAACCTATCTTGTTTACGCAAAGCAAAAAGCTTCAGAGCGCAAATCTGTTTTCTTCGCTGAATACGCAATAAATTTTACGGACGCGGAGAAAGCGATAACGTATTTACGCAATCGAAAAGCGGAACATCAAACTGCCGTCCTTTATGGAAAAATCGTGCGTAAAGTAAGGGCATATGGATTTGGTTTTCCTGAAATTATTGAGCGTCCAATTAGAAATCTCAGGATTGAAATTCACAGTGAGAAGCAAACATTTATAACAACCACTGATGAACAAGGAAACTATCTTTTCTTAGGCATTTTCCCGTACGAATATTCAATCAAATATGATTTGCCAGAAAGATTAAAGGTAGAGGGTGATGCCAAGACAATTTCTCTTTCGGCGAATTCTTGCACAGAATTTAATATAACTGCGCTTACGATGGGGCAAATCAGCGGAACCCTCTTTACTGAGGGTGGCGAGCCAAAAGTGGGAACCAGGGTAGACCTTGTAGTTGCTTCAGAAGCAAATAAACCTAACCCCCGATTTTTTGAAACCATCTCCAATAATCAGGCAGGAAAGTTCGAGCTTAAAAATCTTCCCCCTGGTCAATATTTCCTTGGCTTCAGGCTAATGAGACCTTTGCCCAATCCTTACCGCTATGAGCCTATCCGCCCACGTACTTACTATCCTGGTGTTGCTGACATTTCTCAGGCCACATTGATTACTTTAGCCGAAGGCCAACAACTAAACGATTTGGATTTTCGCTTGCTTCCACCTTTATCAAAGCGAGCTATTTCGGGCATTGCGGTCACGCCTGATGGCAAACCTGTAGCGAATGCAGTGATTGTGTTGATGGTGACGCAAAACGAATTCAACGAATCAGGTGGCGTTGCAAAAACAGACGAATACGGTCGGTTTTCATTGCCCGCTTACAACGATCTCAAATATTGGATCAACGCCAACGTCAGCATCAAAGGCGTGGATAAGCACTCTGAACCAATAGAGTTATCTACAAACGGCGACATCAATGGAATCAAGTTAGTGGTCTCTTCTTCGGGCAAGTTCTGCTCTCTTTGCTACAACAAATACTGGAAACGAAAAGGTACGCTCCCGCAATGAACAAAATCGTCGAGTGCATCCCCAATTTCAGCGAAGGTCGTGATGCCAGCGTTGTGAAGGCTATCGCTTCGGCTATCGCGTCTGTGCCGAATGTCGTCGTGCTGGATCGAACAATGGACAGCGATCATCACCGCTCGGTGATTACGTTTGCGGGCGAGCCGGAAGCGGTGTTGGAAGCGGCGGTGCTCGCGGCGGCGCGGGCGGTGGAGTTGATAGATCTGAATCTTCACACGGGCGAGCATCCGCGGATGGGTGCGATGGACGTGTTGCCGTTTGTTCCGATCAAGGGGGTGACGATGACGGATTGTGTGGCGCTGGCTCGACGCGCGGGCGAACGAATTGCGCGCGAACTGCGTGTACCCGTGTATTTGTACGAACACGCGGCGACGCGCCCGGATCGCATTGATTTGGCGAACGTGCGGCGCGGCGAATTTGAAGGTTTGCGTGCGAATGTCGCGGTCAATCCCGAATCTGCGCCCGACTTCGGCGAAGCGAAAGTGCATCCGACGGCGGGCGCGGTGGCGGTTGGGGCGCGCGCTCCGTTGATTGCGTACAACATCAATCTGGCGACGGAGGATTTGACGATTGCGAAGAAGATTGCGCGGGCGATTCGCGGGCGCGATGGCGGGTTGCGTTATGTGAAGGCATTGGGCTTTGAACTCGCGGCACGTAATCAAGTACAAGTTTCGATGAACCTTGTGAACTACGAAGCGACACCGCTCTTTCGCGTGTTCGAGATGGTCAAGCGCGAAGCGGATCGTTACGGCGTGCGTATTGTCGGCAGCGAAATCATCGGCTTGATTCCGCAGGCGGCGCTGAATGCGAGCGCGGATTTTTATTTGCAGATCGAAAACTTCAGCCCGGATTTGGTATTGGAGCAGCGCTTACAAGCGGCTTTGGATGAAGCGGAACCGAACGATGCGGACGCCGAACAATCCGTCACTTCGTTTGTGGATGAAGTCGCTGCCGGAAGCGAAACGCCAGGCAGCGGCAGCGTCGCCGCCTTGACCGGAGTGTTGGCCGCTTCGCTCGGCGCAATGGTCTGCAAGCTGGTGAATTCTGACGATCCCGAAATCGAAGAGATTCTGGCCGAACTCGAAGAACTGCGTGCCGATTTGCGGGTTGCGGTGGCCGAAGACGCCGAAAGCTTCGCGCGTGTGTTGGGCGCGCAGGCCTTGCCCGAAACGACCGAGGCTGAACAATTCGCTCGCCAAAATGCGATTGAGGAGACGACGAAAGGCGCGCTCGCTGTGCCGCTGCGGGTGGCAGAAGCTTCTTTGCAGGCGATGGAATTGCTGAGCGAATTGACTGAATTCGGGGATGCCCGGATGTTCCCGGAATTGCCTGCGGGCGCGCAACTCGCGTTGGCTGCGATGCGCGGCGCGTATTACAACGTATGTGCGAATCTGGATGCGATTGGCGATGCTGAATTCACGCAAGCGCGACGCGGCGAAGTCGAAGACATGATTGCGCGCGGGCAAGAGCTGGCAGACGAAATCGAAGGATCGTTTTTACGGCAACAACTGCTGTAACGCCGCTTCCGAAATTTTCACTACGTGCTGGACAGTCGCAAACGCGCGAGCTAAGATGCACGATTTCAATGGCTCAACAGGAGCCAACCAGAGCAAGTCTATGGATGATGTTCAGCAAAACGAAGAGACTCCTGATTTTGCTCCGCTTGAAAATGAGCAGCGATTGCGCATCATTACCGTCATGGTGATTGGAGCGGGAACAGGACTCGCGTTCGCCCTGGCAGGCCGGAAACTGGCGCTCGGCATTGCGCTCGGTGGAATCCTGAGCTTGTTCAATGAACGTTGGTTGCGCTCCAGCACGAAAGCAATGATTGAGCTTGCGAGTGCCACAGGCAATCCGTCGGTGGCTACGACCTCCAAGTTTATCTTTCGCTTTGTCGTGATTGCAGTCGTGATCGCTGTAGCAATGAAAAGTGGCTATTTCAATTTGCTCGGCATCGGCATTGGCTTTGCGGCGTTTGTGGTCGCGGCAATGGTCGAAGCGATTTATCAACTGACAATTTTCAAAGACTGAATTTATGTTCTTGGCATTTTTCGCATTTTTACAGGAACACGCACCCAAAGCGGCGGAACACGCAGCGGAAGGCGCAAAGAAAGCGGATGAACATGGCGGCGGACACCACACGCCGTGGATTGTGGAGCAGGTCAATCATCTGTTTGGCTCAGCAGTGTTTGCGATTCAGCAAAATGTTATGCCGCCAATTTACGGCCTCTTTGGTAAGCATTGGCCCGGCGAAGGGATGACGGCGGAGCAATATATGGCGTCCGGTCAATTGCCGATTCCAACCCAAGCCGTGATGTTTTCCATCGTCATTCTGTTTACGGTCGTGATTCTGGCAATTCTGCGCGGCAAGCTTTCGACCGATTCACCGACTACCAAACAGCAAACTTTTGAAGTCGGCGTGGAAGCATTGCGCGACATGCTCAAGGATTTGATTGGGCCGAAGGGGTTGCAACATTTCCCTGTGATTGCGACGTTTGCATTGCTGATTCTGGTCTCGAACCTGATGGGATTCATTCCGGGATTGATTTCGGCGACCGCGAATTTGAATGTGACGCTGGCGTTGGCAATCACATCGTTCCTGTACTACAACTACATTGGTATTAAAGAAAACGGCATCGTCGGCTACCTGAAGCATTTTATGGGGCCGGTCGCTTTGCTTGCGCCGCTCATGTTTCTGATCGAACTGGTCAGCCACTTCGCGCGCATCTTGAGTTTGAGCTTGCGTTTGTTTGGCAACATCTACGGCGAAGAACAAGTGAGCGGTGTGATTAGTGGTTTGGCTCCCTGGGGGGTGCCGATTTTGCTGATGCCGCTCGCGCTGCTGGCTTCGTTCCTGCAAACATTCATCTTCATTGTGCTCTCGATGCTGTACATCGCCGAGATGACGCACCACGAAGACGATCACGGACATGGCGAAGCGGCGCACGCGCACTAGAGAAATCAAAAGGCAAAAGGCAAATATCAAAAGGCAAAAGTCTATTCGGAAAGCTACGCGCCTTTTGTTAAGAAAATAAAGTGCCGCCCTTTTGCCTTTTCACTTTTGATATTTGCCTTTTGATTTGTCTTTGACAAGTTTTGGATGCGGCGGGTTGTTTCCGTTTGCCGTTGATTCGCATCGCAGTAGGCAACTGTTGTATGGAGCTTTGCCTTTCCCAAAAGCGCAATTGAATCCCTAACGTTGCCAGGAGCGTTACCTTTCCCAAAAGCGTAATCGAATCCGTGAGTCGAACTTATTCCTGAATCAACGATAAGCACAACAGTTCAAAAGCATCCTTTGCCGTGGGAAGGTCACCGCGAGCTTCCCCAGTTTAATCAACACTCAAAGGAGAATCTGAAAATGAAACGAATTGTATTGGCCCTGATGGCAATGATGGTTTCCGCAATTCCGGCGTTGGCACAAAGTGGTGGCGGTGTTTCGGATGCGGGTTATGGCTACCTTGGCGCAGGCGTAGGCTTCGGCCTGGCTGCGGGGTTGGCGGCGCTCGGACACGGCAAGATCGCGTCGGCGGCTTGCGAAGGTGCGGCCCGTAATCCCGGCGCGGCGGGACGCATTCAAACGTTGATGTTGCTCGGTCTCGCCTTCGTCGAAACCTGCGTCATCTTCGCGTTCGTGATTGTGTTCTTGAAAGTTGGTGCCTAAGCCAACAAACGATAGGTCAAAAAACCAAGGGCGCATCGTAAAAGATGCGCCCTTGGTTTTTTTATGGCGAACGGCAAATGGCTATGACCAGAGATGATCTAAATCTTTTCTGATGTCTTGCCGCCAAATTTCAATGATGAGGCGATCAACTTCTGTCCAATGTAACTGACACGGCTTCACGTCAGAACCATAAAACTGTTCGACCAATTGCCGAAGCCCATCAAAATCAAATCCCTTCTTCCATCCTTCACAAATGAAATGAAGCTGTCGGTCTGCGGTGAGGGCATCACAAAGAAGGGGCTTTTGCCCAACTCCGTCGAATGCATTTGAGGAGAGCATCCTTCTGATGTCCTTTCCGGGGCATGGAATAGTACCGCTACTTCTGCCGGCTTACGCTTTTTCGTTTAAACACATATATTTGTACTACGATCACCTAGAATTTAGGGCAGGTGGGGAAGCTCTGTCAATTCTTTATTTGCATCCTCTCTTTCCCTGATGCTAAGCTGCGTGACTTGTCACTCAATCACTACGATTTCAGTCTTGCCAGAGAGGGAAAATGTTTTCACGGATTAGCTGTTTTCTCTGCGCGCTGATTGTGTCCAGGGGTGTTTGGGTACAGGCTTCAATAAGCGTTGTTGAGCGTCCACAGGGAATCAACGTGGCGGCAGGGAAACACAGCATCAAACTCGAACTCGTAGACCAAAAAGATGACGTCGTGGACAGGAGCGGTTACCATCCAGCGACCTGCGAGATTAGCGTGGTGAAGTAAAACGATGATTGATAATTTACGCGCAGAAGTCCTTTCCAAAGAAAAAGCCCCCGAAGCGATCCATCGCCGCCTGGTAGAAGAATTCGGCCAGGATCGTGCATTGCTGGCAATCGGTGAACACTATCGGTTGACCGGAGAGCCAAGCCGCGCCATTGCTTTACCGCGTACGGTTGAAGAATTGAGCGAAATGCTTAGTTTTGCCATGAGTGAAAATCTGACTGTCATTCCGGCTGGCGCAGGCACCTGGCTCAATATGGGGAATCCGCCAGTACGGGCGCATCTCATCATCTCGACTACGCATATGAGTCGCGTGCGGGAGTATGAGCCTGCTGATTTGACAGCTACGATAGAAGCTGGATGCCCGCTGTATACCTTCAACCAACTTGCCGCACAACATCGTCAATGGATTCCATTAGACCCGTTTGGGGATGAAAGCTCGACGCTGGGTGCCATTGTGGCGACCGCGAGTTCCGGTCCCATGCGCTGTGGCTTCGGCACGCCGCGCGACTGGGTGATTGGGATGCAGGTCGTTCATGCCTATGGGTTAACGACCAGGGCTGGCGGTAAAGTTGTGAAGAACGTTGCGGGGTACGATCTGTGTAAGCTTTATACCGGGAGTTACGGAACACTTGGTATGATCACTGAGATCAGTTTCAAACTTCGTGCTTTGCCGTTGGCTGAACGCACCCTGGTGTTTGGCGCGAATGATGTATATCAGCTTTGTGCTTTGGCGGCGCGGATCACGGCTTCAGATATACAACCCGCCGCGATGGAATTGTTGTCGGCTAAACTCAGCAACGAAAGTATTGAATTGGCCACAACGGGCGACGGCAATTATGTGCTGGCTCTACAATTTCTTGACGAAGAAGAAGCGATTCGTTGGCAGATGGCTGAAGCCGTTCGCCTGGGGGCCGACCTCAAGCATTTTCCATTGAGCATCGAAGTCGCCACGCAATTCTGGGAAGCCTATCGCGCGACCGAAGTTTCGCAGGAATGGGATTTGATCTTTAAGGTCAGCGTCAAACCTGCTGAATTGGCCGGGATGATTGCAGAGGTGCAAAAATATTTGCCGGAATCGCCGCTTTCGATGTTGCGGGCGCATGCGGCTAACGGTGTGATTCGGTTGCACGCTACCAATCAGGCACTGGCTTGGTTTCGGACCAAAGAGCGTCCCAAACGCATTGCTGAATTTCGCCGTCGGGCGCAGGATTACGGCGGAACGATGGTGATTTTGCGCGCTCCAATGGAACTGAAATCGCAAATTGATGTATGGGGCGAAGTGGGGCCAACCGCTTCGTTGATGCACGCTCTTAAAGAAAAATTCGATCCGCAAAATCTGCTGAATCCGGGCAGATTTGTATCGGGCATTTGATCTACTTTTTTATCTCAACCACGAATGACTGTTCAATTGACGCAATTAAAAACCGCCGTCGAAACGGAAAGCGAAAAACTGCTGGGCTGTATTCACTGTGGTTTATGCTTACAAGCCTGTCCGACCTATTTGCAACTAGGCAATGAAAATGACAGCCCGCGCGGGCGCATTTTGCTAATGCGTTCAGTGGTCGAAGGAAAGCTCGAACTGGAAAATCCAAAATTCGAGCGACACATTGATTTGTGTTTGGGCTGTCGCGCTTGTGAAACCGCCTGCCCGGCGGGCGTTGAATACGGCCATCTGCTTGAAAGCACGCGCGCCGCATTAGTGCGACACAATGTGAAAGAGCCAGATACGTTGCCGAAAAAGGTGCTGCGAAAAGCCCTGCGCGAACTCTTCCCGTTTCCGAAGAAATTCAGCCGTGTGATGGCGCTTAATCGGTTCTTGCGAGACAGTGGGTTGTTGCAATTTGCGTTGTGGCTCAAACCATTGCGCAACTTGATGAATAAAGTTTCCCCACAGGCGGAGTTTGCTACCTCATTACTACTATCGACCAGGCCGGTGTTTACGAAAGCCTTGGGCCGTCGCAGGCAGAGAAAGATGCTGGAATCCGTCGCCGTCGAGGACAAAACGCTCAACGAAAAGCGCGAGGTTTCGGTTTTTACCGGTTGTGTGATGGAAGGGCTTTTCAAACACACGAACGACGCTACAGCACGGGTGCTGGTTGCAAATGGCGCGTTTCTGGTACCAGTCAAAGCGCAGGTTTGTTGCGGTGCTTTGCACGCGCACGCGGGTGAACTCGAAATCGCAAAAGATTTGGCGCGCAAGAATATTGAGGCCTTCGAGAATCACTACAAATCGCTGGTGATTATTAATTCCGCAGGTTGCGGCGCAATGCTGAAAGAGTATGGCGAATTGCTGAAGGATGATGAAAAGTATGCGCCGCTCGCTCACGAATTTAGCAGCCGCGTGCGCGATGTGTCCGAGTATCTGCACAAAGTCGGTGTGAGAGAAGGCGCACCCATCGAACAGAAAGTGACGTACGATGCGCCGTGCCATTTGTACCACGCGCAACGCATCACCTCGGCTCCACAGGAAGTGCTGAAAGCGGCGATTCCAAATCTTGATTTCAAGCCACTTGACGGCATGCAGGATTGTTGTGGTGGAGCGGGCATCTACAACCTCAGCGAGCCGGAAATGTCGGACAAGATTTTGACGGACAAAATCAACAAGGTGAAAGCTACCGGCGCGGATTTGTTGATGACAGCGAACCCCGGCTGTCACATGCATCTCGGTGCGGGCTGCCGCACGAAAGGTGCGGATTGCAAGGTTGTCCATGTCGTTGAAGTTCTTGATGAATCGTATCGCAAAGCTGGCTATTACAATCAGGAATCCCTATGAAATTGCAACGAACCGTCATGATGTTGGTGTTGGCCGTCTTTGGCGTGGTTTCAAGCCAGGCACAACAAGTGCAGCTTTCTGGTACGCCCAATCCGCAGATTGAAAAAATCCTCCGCGAAATTTCGCCTGCCAATATTGAAGCCTCCATTCGCAAACTCGTCAGTTTTGGCACCCGACACACTTTATCTTCGCAAGATGATCCGCAACGTGGGATTGGCGCGGCGCGCAAATGGATTCGAGAAGAATTCGACCGCTATAGCAAGGAGTCTGGCGGACGGTTGATGATCAGCGAAGACGATTTCATCCAACCGGCTGGCGGTCGCGTGCCGCAACCAACGCGCCTCGTAAACATCATTGCCACCTTGCCTGGCACACAAGCCGAATCAAAAGACCGAATCCATGTGGTCAGTGGACACTATGATTCCTGCGTTTGTTCGCAAAGCATGACCGATGCAACCAGTGATGCACCGGGCGCAAGCGACGACGCTTCGGGGACCGCCGCCGTGATGGAAATGGCGCGCGTGATGTCGAAATACGAGTTCGACGCGACGATTGTGTTTATGACAGTACCGGGTGAAGAACAAGGCTTGCTCGGCGCGGCGCATTGGGCAGAGGACGCCAAAACGAAGTCGCTGAACATTGCGGCGATGTTCACGAACGATATTATCGGGAACACGCTTGGGGGCAACGGCGTGAGAGATAACCGCCGCGTGCGTTTATTTTCGGAAGGCGTGCCGACGACCGAAACCGAAGCTGAGGCGCGCGCACGGCAATCTGTCGGCGGTGAAAATGACGGGCCTTCGCGACAACTCGCCCGCTACATCAAAGAAGTCGGCGAACGCTATTTGCCAAATTTTGAAGTGACGTTGATCTTTCGCCGGGATCGTTACGGTCGCGGCGAAAGATCATAATGCGTTTCTACAACGTGGTTTCGCCGGCGTGCGATTCACTGAGCCAAACGAAGATTTCTCGCGCCAGCATCAGAAAGTGCGAGAAGAAAACGGCATCAAGTATGGCGATGTTATTGAGATGGTTGATTTCGCGTACATTGCGCAAGTCGCGCGGGTGAATGCCGCCGCCTTGGCGAGTATGTCATTGGCTCCGGCGGTTCCCACAGGTGTTAGTTTCAAATCGGCGCGGCAGGAATACGATACGTTGTTGGGCTGGCAAGCCAACAAAGAGCCAGATGTTGCAGGCTATCGCATTGTGTGGCGGCAGACCTATCAGCCATTTTGGACGGGCAGCGTGGATGTCGGCAATGTAACGGAATATGTGATGAAAGGCTTGTCGAAGGACGATTACTTTTTTGCGGTGCAAGCAATTGATAAGGACGGCAACGCAAGCAGGCCAAGTTTCCCGAAAACAAACCCCAGGCGGTAAAATTTATGCAGTACCAAAAATCTTTATTGTTCGTGCTGGTTTTGATGTTGAGCTGTCTGGCCGTCGCACAAACTCAACCGCCAAAAACAAATAAGCAGCGCCCGACGAAACACCCCACGCAATTCGACAAGATTATTGACGCAGAAGAAATACCTGCTAATCAGCCTGTTTCTCCAGAGAAAGCAGAATCCTCTTCCACTCCCGTCAAGGCCGATCCTCTGGCCTCGGATGCGTTGGTGCAAGCCGTGCAGAGTTTGACCGTTGAAGTGAAAAATCTTGTGAATGAAGTCCGTTCGACTAACGCGCGGCAACAAGTACAAACGGATATTCTGCGCCTCTCGCGGCTGGATTTGCGGCTGGATCGGTATGAAAGCGAACTCAAAACGGTGCGAGATCGCCTGGCTTTGTTGGAAACGGATTATCAAAATCTACAATTCTTGTTAACGCCGGAAGCTATCGAAGCCCAGGTTAGCCGCATGCCTTATGCGAATAAAAGTGATGCCGTTCGCCAGGTGAAAGAATCGCACGAAGCGCGGCTGCGATCTGTAGCGGCAGAGCGCGAACTGGTCAAGCGGCGCGAAGGAGAGTTGGCTGCTGTGGTCACGAACTTTCGTGAAGCAAGCACCGAAACAGAAAAGCGATTGGCCGCCATTGAAGAATCTTTGAAAAAACTAGCAGAAATTCAGGAGCAATCCGACAAGCCCAAACCGGATACGCCGGAAAAAGAACAGTAAGGCGAAGTGACAGGTTGTGTTGGTCTTGGGCGGCGAACCGATAAATTACCGCTAACGAGTGGGTCGCTTCTTTCCTAGATAATTAGCAATAAAACGACGCAAACGGATAGTTTGCGCAACACCTTCAGGAGTCTCCATGAACCCCGAACTTAAACGACGCGAATTTCTCCAAAGCACTTTGGCGGCTGGGTTGAGCACACCACTGCTTTCCAACGAACTTGCCGCCCAAACACGCGGTACACGTCCCATTGTTATTTCCAGTTCCAACGATCATCTGGGGGCCGACGGAAAATTTCTGAACGGAGGCATTAACTGTGTTTCGAAAGGAATGGAAGTTCTCAAGGGCGGAGGCGATACGCTTGATGCCGTAATTGCGGGCGTGAATTTGGCCGAAGATGATCCGCTGGACGATTCAGTTGGCTATGGCGGTTTGCCGAATGAAGATTGTGAAGTCGAATTGGACTCGTGCGTGATGCACGGAGCAACGCGGCGCGCTGGTTCGGTGGCAAGTATAAAATTCATCAAGAACCCCTCGAAAGTCGCGCGGCTTGTGCTTGAACGCACCGACCACATTATGCTGGTGGGTGAAGGCGCATTACGATTTGCTCTCAAGCACGGCTTCAAACGGGAGGACTTGCTGACCGAAAACTCGCGTAAGCTCTGGCTCAAATGGCGCGAAGAGTTAAGCCCGCAAGACAACTGGGGGCCAAGCTGGCATCGAACAACGAAAGGGAAACAAATTTCGCAGACGAATTTAAGCCGAGAAGAGCTGGCGTTCAATCGCTATGCCGAAGAACGATTGCGCAACCGTCCGACAGGAACGATCAATTGTCTGGCAGTAGACGCGAACGGCGATCTTTCTGGTGTAACGACGACTTCAGGCTTGGCTTGGAAAATTCCAGGACGCGTTGGCGATTCGCCGCTGATTGGTTGCGGTTTGTACGTGGACAACGAGGTCGGCGCGGCAGGCTCGACCGGACGCGGTGAAGAGTGCATTTACATCAATGGCGGACATACGATTGTCGAAAACATGCGACGCGGAATGTCGCCGACCGAAGCCGCACTTGATGCGGTTAAGCGAATTGCCGCTCGGTATGGCAATAATCTGGATGAACTCCGCAAGTTTGACATCAACTTCTACGCCCTCAACAAAAAAGGCGAATAGGGTGGTGCGGCGTTGTGGGGAACCCGCGACGACGGTCGAAAGAGCAGCTTTGCGATTCACGATGGTAATGCTGCCCGCTTGGTGGAAAGTGCGTTTCTCTATCAGAAAAAGTAAGCTATTCGGTGGCAGTCAAAAAGGCGGTTCTCCTCTTTCCAGGACTAGCAGGATTCTGTTATAGTGCGCGCCTCAACTCCTACCCCGTTTTTTGCCAGACCATTGCCCCAGACAATTAAGAAGGAGAAAGCTCTTGCAAGTTTGTGTTGTTGGAACCGGATATGTTGGTTTGGTGACTGGAACCTGCCTCGCGTATTTGGGACATTCCGTCACCTGCGTTGATATTGACGAGCGCAAAATCCAGATGCTCAAGGAAGGGAAATCCCCCATTTACGAGCCTGGCTTGGATTCGTTGTTGGGTATTTGCCAGCAGCGAGGTGCATTATCATTTGTTACAAACTTACCGGCCACGGTTAAGCAAGCTGATGTGATTTTTATTGCTGTTGGCACGCCGCCACTTCCATCTGGAAAGGCTAATCTTTCATATGTCGAAGCAGTCGCTAAATCTATTGGCGTGTCATTAGACAACTCTCGCCGTCGGGTGGTCGTTAATAAATCCACCGTTCCAGTTGGCGTTGGGAATTGGGTAGAAGCTTTGGTGAAAGAAGGATTGCGCTCAAATGAAGCCTGCGCTGGGCTAAAGCCTGATGATCTGTTTGCTGTGGCGTCAAATCCTGAGTTCTTGCGGGAAGGCTCCGCCATTACAGATACGTTTTACCCGGATCGAATTGTGTTGGGAGCGAGTGACCCGTATGCCATTGAGCAATTGCGCGAACTCTATAAACCTCTTGTTGAGCAAACTTTTAATCCTCCTCCTTCGGCCCCTCGCCCGGCTGGATTCACTGCCGTGCCAGTAGTCACGACAGATTTAGCTTCAGCCGAAATGATTAAGTATGCGGCGAACGCCTTTCTGGCGACCAAGATCAGTTTTGCCAACGAAGTTGCGAATATTTGCGAACGCGTCGGGGCGGATATTCATGAAGTTGTGCGCGGTGTTGGGCTGGACAATCGGATCGGCCCGCGCTTTCTTAATGCGGGACTAGGCTGGGGGGGGTCGTGCTTCGGCAAAGATGTTTCGGCGTTGCTTGATATTGCGCAGGAATACAATTACCAACCGCAGATGTTGCGAGCAACGATTGATGTGAATCGGGAGCAACGATTGATTGCTGTGCAAAAGTTGCAGGAAACATTGAAAATCATTAAGGGCAAAACGATAGGTTTGTTAGGCTTAGCGTTCAAGCCGAACACGGATGATTTGCGCGATGCCCCCGCTTTAACCATTGCGGAGAAATTGCTGGAAATGGGAGCAAAGGTGAAGGCCTATGATCCTATTGCCAATGAAGACTGTCGTCAGCAGTATCCCGACCTGAAAATCGAATATGCTGAAAATGTGCTGAGCCTTGCCACCGATTGCGATGCGCTTGTCATTGTGACGGAATGGGAGGAGTTTCAGCACTTGGATTTGGACGGCTTGCGCGACGCTATGAACGGGAATGTCATTATTGACGGGCGTAATGTTTTGGATCGGCAAGTCGCACGGGCAGCAAACTTTAAGTACCGAGGAATCGGCAGGTAAACATGCGAATTTTAATTACTGGTGGCGCGGGGTTCATTGGAAGTCACTTGACAGATCGCCTGATTACAGAAGGCCACGTTGTAGTGGCGATGGATAATTTAGTGACAGGGGATTTGGACAACATTGCCCATCATCGCTCCAATCCTCGCTTTGAGTACATTCACCACGATGTCAGCAATCATATCCACGTTGCTGGCCCTTTGGATTGGGTGTTGCATTTTGCCAGCCCTGCCAGTCCGATAGACTATCTCCAACTCCCGATTCAAACCTTAAAAGTTGGTGCCCTTGGCACGCACAATGCCCTTGGTTTGGCAAAAGCTAAGGGAGCAAAGTTTTTGTTGGCATCAACCTCGGAGGTTTACGGAGACCCCCTTGTGCATCCACAACCGGAGGATTACTGGGGGAATGTCAACCCGATTGGCCCACGTGGTGTGTACGATGAGGCAAAACGTTATGCTGAAGCTATTACCATGGCCTATCATCGTGTGCATCAAGTAGATGTCCGTGTGGTCAGAATATTCAACACTTATGGCCCGCGAAATCGAATCAATGATGGTCGAGTTGTCCCAACGTTTATCAATCAGGCTTTGCGTGGAGAACCCTTAACCGTTTTTGGAAAAGGGAACCAGACACGCAGTTTTCAGTATGTCGCCGATTTGGTAAATGGAGTACGCCAACTGATGGGGGCTAACTACAATCGCCCAATCAACATCGGCAATCCACGCGAAATGACCATTCTGGAATTTGCCAAACTGATCCTGCATCTAACAGAAAGTCCCAGTCAGATTGAATATAAGCCTTTGCCAGAAGATGATCCAAAGACCCGGCAACCAGATATTTCGCGCGCCAAGTCAATTTTGAATTGGGAGCCAGAGGTTCCCGTTGAGGAAGGCTTACGGCAAACTATTGATTGGTATCAGATACGAGCGGCATCTCACTCATCTGATTTGAGATAGGAAGAGCGGGATTTGCTAATCCTGACGGATATTTTAATTGACAGCTCAAGAGGTTTGGTGTAAATAATCCAAGCCTTACAAGTTCTCATCGTAGTACTTGAGCTAGAGGCTGTTAGGATAATCCTGAAACCATTTGCCTGAAGTTGCCCATCGCCCCGAGCGCAGCCTGCAAGCTGTCAGTCTATCGCTAATTCAATCATCTAAAGTCAAAATCCTGAATTTCAGGCGCGAAACTCCCGGAGGAGAAATCATGAGCAATAAAATGACGGGAATAAAAAAAGCATTGGCTGTGACATTAACAGTTGCGGTGTCAAGTCTTAATAGTTTGGTTGTAAGTAATACAATGGCGCAAGTAACCTTGAAGCTCGCTGGCGATATGTCTGTGCGAGGGGCCGTGACCTTGAACGGAATGAACGCCGCGAGCGGCGCAACAGTTTTTGATGGCGGGCAAATTAAAACGGGCAGTAATGGTTCAGCCACAATCAATCTTGGGAAACAAGGACAGCTTGAACTGGGTGCCGACAGCGAATTAGTTCTAAAACTAGAAAATGGCATGATTGGCGGCAACCTCAGAACGGGGCGTGCTATCGTTAGCGTGCCGCAGGGAGTTGGCGTCAGTATCTTCACCGCTGATGGGACCGCAATCACTGAGGGGCGTGAAGCCGCGATTTTGACAGTGGATGTAGTTTGCGGCAACACTCGAGTTGCTTCGGCAAAAAGTGATGCAAAAGTGACCGCTGGTGAGCGCGTTGAAGTTGTAGCGGCAGGACAGGAAGTCTCTGTTGGTACTCCCGGTACACAAGCTCCGAATTGTAAGCGGATGGCTGTTACCGCTCCAGCCGCAGGTATTGGCCCTGCTCTTCTGCTCCCTTTGCTGATTACTGGAATCGCTGGTGGAATTGTCGGCTTAGTTGCCGTTACACAGGGAGATGACATCACCCCTTCTTCGGTTAATATTAGTGGCTTTAGGCCATAAGCTAAATACTAACTATCAAAATTTAAAGCTTGCCCCGGTAATTTGGAGGATAATGAGATGAGCAAAATGACAGGAGCAGTAAGAAAAGCTCTTTCAGTAATCTTGATGGTGACTGTGGGAAGTTCTTATTGTTTGATTACAAGCACGGCTTTCGCACAAGTTTCTCCAAAACTCGTGGGGCAGCTTTCGGTCAGAGGACAAGTTGCTCTTAACGGAATTAACACTGTATCGGGGGCGACTGTTTTTGGTGGTAGCCAGATCAAAACAGGAGTTAATAGTTCAGCGATTATCAGTTTGGGCAAAATGGGGCAAGTTGACCTTGAGCCTGAAAGCGAGCTGATTCTCAGAGTGGATGCTGGCATTATTGGTGGTCACCTTCGATCTGGTCGCGCCGTCATCAGTGCACCAGCGGGAATTGCTGTAAATTTGGCAACTGCGGACGGTATTGCAGTTTCTGATGGTAAGCAACCCTCTGTTTTGACGGTAGATGTGACTTCAGGAAATACGCGCGTGGCGTCTGTTCGTAGTGAGGCAAAAGTTTTGGTCGGGAATCAGGCAGAAATTGTTGCCGCTGGACAAGAAGTCTCTGTTGGGGCGCAAGCTCAGAAGGGTGAGACTTGTTACTGCTATGATAAGAATCAGAAGGTGACGGGAAAAGGGAAAATCAATGACAAAGGTGTTTGTGAATGCACTGAATCAGTATCTGGTACAGTAATGGTTGGCAGCGGTCTGACGACGGGTGCTCTCTTGACGCTGGTTATCGTTGGTGTTGGTGGCGCAATCGCTGGAATTGTTACCTCTATCCAAGGGGACTCCCAGTCTGGTGGCGGCACGTTCGTTTTGAGTGCCTTCAGATAAATCAACCTAATTATCAACTGTGTTTATTCCCCTTCTCGCTACTTTCACAAAAAGTTCTTTGTTCAAATGAAAGCGGCGTTCAGGGGAATTCACTTTAATATCCGAGTAATTGGAAACTCTATTTGGAGGAAATCATGAGTAATAAAATGACAGGAATGAAAAAAGCAACGGCGGTCATGCTGGTTGCGACTGTCGGGGCTTTTCAGAGTCTGCTAATGGGGACTGCAATGGCGCAGGTGACTCCCTCATTGGCTGGTAGTCTCTCGGTGCGAGGTTCTGTGACTCTGAATGGAGTAAATGTGAGCAATGGCGCAACGGTGTTTGATGGCGGACAAATCAGAACCGGAAGTAACGGTAGTGCCATTATCAGTCTTGGCAAAATGGGGCAGGTCGAACTTGCCGCAGATAGCGAGATTGTTCTCAAATTAGAAAATGGAATCATTGGTGGGAACCTGCGTAGCGGACACACGACAGTGAGTGCACCTGCTGGAGTTGGAGTGAATATTCTCACGGCGGATGGTGTGGCTGTGGCAGAAGGAAAAGAGTCAACCGTGATGTCCGTTGATGTCGCTTGTGGCAATACGCGCGTTACATCATCTAGAAGCGAAGCCAAAGTAACCGCTGGAAATCGAGTGGAGATTGTAGCTGCCGGGCAAGAGGTTGCCGTTGGAACACAAGCCAGTGGTGCGCAACGCTGCCCGCGTATGGCAATTGAAACAGCTCGTATCGCGCAAGGGACTGCACTAAGTGGTGCCGCAACAGCCGCTTTAGTGATAATAGGGCTTGGCGGAGCAATTACAGGTATCACTATGGCAGTTCAGGGTGACGGTACGACCTCTAATGCTAGTGGTATTCTCAGTGGCTTTAGGCCTTAAGTTTCCATTCACTGTTGGAAATTAATTAGCGCCATTCTCTTTTAGTTGAGAGAATGGCGCTAAATCATTTCTCCTATGAATACATTGATTCATCGTCCACGCCGCTTACGACGCACAGCATCGCTACGAGCATTAGTGCGAGAAACACAACTGAGACCTGATGATCTGATTTACCCCTTATTTGTTTGTGGAGGGGAAGGCGTGCGCCGCGAGATTCGTTCAATGCCAGGGGTTTTCAATCTCTCAATAGATGAGTTGGTTAGGGAGGCAGAAGCTACAAAGAAAGAAGGGATAAATACGCTAATTGTATTTGGCATTCCAGCTAGTAAAGATGAGGTCGGGAGTGGTGCATATGCAGCGGAAGGAGTTGTCCAACAAGCCATTCGTGCCATCCGCCATGAAGTTGGGGATATAGTGATTATTGCTGATACATGTTTATGCGAGTATACCTCACATGGGCATTGTGGCTTAATTGAGAACAATGATGTCGCAAATGATCCTTCGTTGGATTTGATTGCTAAGACTGCAGTGAGCCAGGCACAAGCAGGCGCTGACATCATTGCACCCTCTGGAATGATGGATGGGATGGTACAAGCTATTCGTACTGCATTGGATGAAGCCGGATTTAGTGACACCCCGATCCTTTCATACGCGATCAAATACGCGTCCGCGTACTACGGTCCTTTTCGTGATGCAGCAGATAGCACCCCGCAATTTGGTGACCGGCGCAGTTACCAAATGGACTCAGCAAATATCCGTGAGGCGGTCCGCGAAGCTGATCTTGATGTCGAACAGGGAGCGGATATGCTAATGGTCAAGCCTGCATTGCCTTATCTGGATATCATCAAAGTCGCGCGTGAACGTTATAATCTCCCTATCGCTGCCTATCAGGTCTCAGGCGAATATGCACAAATCAAAGCTGCCGGGCAATTAGGATGGATTGATGAGCAGAGGGTGATGATGGAGTCATTAATCGCTATTAAGCGGGCAGGCGCAGATATGATTCTGACCTACTTTGCCAGGGAGGCACTAAAGCATTTGTAACGCGCTACCCTAAATCTCCAAACAAATACTGAACCAAAGAAACAGCCGCTACTGCGGCAGTTTCTGTTCGCAGAGTTCTGGCTCCTAAAAAAGTCGCCTGGAAGCCACAAACTCCTGATAACAGCATTTCTTTTTCGCTCCACCCACCTTCTGGCCCAATTGCCAAAGTAAGTGAATGGTGGTGGGAAGCATCGGGCAGCCGGTTTCCGCCGCGTTCAGTAAAAAGAAATTTTAATGAACTCGTTTCTGCCGCACAAAATTGTTCGAATGATTGAGCTTGTTCAATCTCAACTATTTTGCGACGACCACATTGTTTAGTCGCTTCAAGAGCAATTCTGCGCCAACGTTGCAATCGCAACTCACGGCCCTCACCTTTGCGCACCTCGCAATGTTCAGTAATTAAAGGCACAATACGCGTTACGCCCAGTTCAGTTGCTTTTTGGATAACCCAATCGAATTTGTCGCCTTTGATGAGAGACTGTCCCAGTGTTAGTTGTAAGGGAGATTCGATTTCATTACTGAGCCGCGCGATGACATTCAACTCAACCGCATTTTTGTGGATGCGAGATACCTGACATTCATACTCTGAGCCATTGCCATCAAAAACAAAGACAGTTGCGCCGGGTAATAGTCGAAGAACGCGTACCAGATGATGTGACTCTTCTGGATCAAGAATGATGTGAGAGTCGAAAACGCTTGAAGGTGGGGCAAAAAAGCGGTGGCGCTGCATAATCAATCCCTGAATTTCAGAGCAAAAGTAACCCATTCACCATCAGGCTTCGCTTCAACAACGCCGAATCCTGATCCAATAAGTGCAGAGCAGACGTCATCTCCCTGCTCGCGCAAAATCCCTGATACGACTAGCGTACCTGTCGGAGCTAATACCTGAGGAAAGTCAGGAGCAAGAGGCACAAGCACATCTGCGGTCAGGTTAGCTAGGACGAAATCGAATGCCAGCCCTTGAAAAGAGCTAAGTCTATTTACTTCAAATTGAATCTCACTGGTAACCGCGTTGATTTCAGCATTTTCGATTGCTACGTCGATTGCTTCAGGGTCAAGATCAAAGCCGATGATACGAGAATTAGGAACCAGCTTAGCCGCTGCAATCGCTAAAATCCCCGTCCCAGTCCCGACATCCAAAAGAGAGCCTCCACGCCAATATTTTTCGAGCAACTCTAAACATCCGCGCGTTGTCTCATGCGTTCCAGTACCAAACGCCATGCCAGGATCAATTTGCACAATCGCGCGGTCGCCTGTTTCGATCAGGTCGCGTTTCCACGAAGGCGTAATCAATAACTTTTCGCCAATCGTGACCGGTTCATAACCTTTTTTCCATTCGGCTAACCAATCCTGGTCGGCAATTGTAAGAGCGTGAAGTGAACGCACTGTGTCTTCAGGCAAGTCACACAAATGTAATCCGCGATAGATGCTGGCTTTTAGTTTTTCGAGATCAGGAGCGGTTTCAAAATAGGCGCGCATCGTGATGGCATCAGGCGTGTCTTCGGAGATTTCTAATCCTGTTGTGTTTGCACTCCAAAGCTGTGTTGTGACGGGCGTTTCTGCAACGCGCGCGATTTGGATTTCAATTGCATGCCACACTTTCATCGTTGTTCGATCCCCAATTCATCGAGTGTTCGCGGATCATCCCGCCATTGTTTTTGCACACGTACGAACAAATGCAAACGCACATGTTTGCCGAGCATTTGTTCAATATCGTGTCGCGCCCGCGTACCAATTTCTTTCAGCATTTGGCCCCCGCGCCCAATAATAATTGGCTTCTGCGAATCACGTTCAACGTAAATGACACAGTGGATTTCGGTCGCGTCCTCATTGTCCTGCCACATTTCGGTGCGAACCGCTGTGGCAAAAGGCAACTCTTCACCCGTCAGGTGCAATATCTTCTCGCGCACGAGTTCCGCTGCTAAATATCGCTCCGGTTGGTCTGTGAACAATTCGGGATCGTAATGTGCTGTGCCTTCAGGTAGATATTGAATAAGAGATTCAAGCAATCGCTGAAGGCCATTACCTGTGCGTGCGGAAATCGGAATAATTTCTGCAAAAGAGTGTTCGCGGCTGTATTGCTCAATTAATGGCAAGAGCGCCGATTTATCTTTAATCAGGTCCACTTTGTTGAGGACCAGGAAAACAGGCTTACTCGAATTTTTGATGAGTTCCAGTGCGAATCGTTCACCGGCACCACTTTTTGATGTGGCATCGCGCATGAGCAGAATCACGTCCACTTGTTCCAAGGCATCAGCCACAATACCCATCATTCGCCGATTGAGCGCATATCCAGGTTTATGAATGCCAGGTGTATCCACAAAAATGATTTGAGCGTCTGGCCTTGTAATAATGCCTTGAATCCGGGTTCGGGTGGTTTGAGGTTTTGAAGAGACAGCCGCGATGTGTTCCCCCACAAGTTGATTTAGCAACGTTGATTTACCTGCGTTGGGGCGACCGATTAAAGCAGCGAAGCCGGATTTATGTGATTGGCTCATTTAATTTCTTCCTTAGGTGCAGTCGCTGCATTGACTATAGCTTCGGCGACGATAGGTTGCTCTGCAATTTTGACAATCTTGACACGCGAAACGCGGCGTTCATCAGCTTCGGTAACCTCAAAATGGAGACCGTGAAAATCAACAATTTCCCCAACCGATGGCAAATGTCCGAGCTGGTTGATCACAAGGCCTGCGACGGTTGTAAAGTCATCGGTTGCTAATTCAGTCTCAAACAACCTCTCCACCTTTCCAACCTCAACTGCGCCCAGAACGCTGTAATTGCCATCCGCTTCAAGTACGACTTCAGCTTCGGTCGCATGTGGTTCTGGCTCATCTTCGTCTTCAATTTCACCAACAATTTCTTCGACTAAATCTTCCAGCGTGATCAACCCAGCAATCCCACCGTATTCGTCAATCACCATTGCCATTTGGACTTTCGCTTTTTGCATTTCGCGCAACAGCTCATCGGTAGGCTTGCTTTCGGGAACGAAGTACGTTGGGCGCGCAAGCTGCAAAGCAGTTTTGTCCGTTTCGCCTGAGGCCCAATGCGTCAGCAAATCACGAACGTAGATAACGCCTTCGATGTGATCTATTTGATCGCGGTAAACGGGCAAACGTGAATACTTCGATTCGATCATTACATCGCGTACAATCTCGATTGAGGCGTTAGCCTCGACCGCAAAAACTTTTGTGCGTGGCGTCATCACTTCGCCAACGGTACGATCACTAAAGCGAATGATGGATTGAATCATCTCGCCTTCGTTTTCTTCAATAATGCCTTCTTCTTCGCCGACGTCAATCAATGCCTGCAATTCACTTTCAGTCGTTTCTTCTTCTTCTTCAGTTTGAGAGAGAGGCACTTCTTCTCGTTGTAATCCTCGTAACATTCGATAGATCGGCAACGAAATTACCGCCAGTGCTGGATAGATGATTTTGAGGGGTACTCGCAGCCACAATAGCATCCGCGCCGGATCATTTTGTGTGAGGAGCAACGGCACAACGAGGCGAAATACAATCAGGGTCGCAACAACTGCCGCAAACGCAATCAACAAAAACCGAACATTGTGGATTTTGAAGGCAACCGATGTAATCAGAATTGCTATCGTGGCAATAGAGAGATGAATTCCAAAGGTCAAGGTAAAACTAAAGGAATGATAATGCTCAACAATAGATCGGATGAATTCAGCACGTGAGGTGTTGGCGTATTCACTGGCAATCAGCCGTAATGAAACATCACTTAGTTCGTCTAAGGCGCTTTTGGCCGTCGCAACAATGACCAGCACCACAATGGCGATGCCGGTCAAAGGTATTTCGTATTCCATAATCAGTTGTCAGTTGTCAGTTGTCAGTTATAGTGCCTGACCTTGAACTACCGACTACTCAAGAACTCTTTTCGCAAGCGGCGTTCGAGCCGTCGCATTTCACCATTATCAATTTCGTGATCGTAACCCGCTAAATGAAGCAGGCCATGAATCACCAACCAATTTATTTCCGTTTCAAAGCTAATACCCTGTTCGTGGGCATAGCGCGCAGCCGTTTCGACTGAAATAATCACATCACCTAAAAAGCCGGGATTATGATCTGGCTCATTATCACTCATACGTTCGTGATACGCGAAGGCCAAAACATCGGTTGGCTTATCAAGATTGCGATAATCACGATTGAGCTGCCGCATCACTTGATCCCGAATAAAGGTGATAGTCGCTGCATTTCCACCATGATCAATACGCGCCAGCACTAACTGCCCAAGATTGGTGATCTGTTTTCGATCCAGCGAGTGCGTGCGTTGCCGATTGACAAGCTCGATTGTCGCAGCAATTTTGTGCCTTCTGATTTTGCTAGATGTTGATTTTCCGGGTGTGCTCATCGTAAGCGTTGACGATCAACTGAACAATATTGTGGCGTACCACATCACGGGCGGTAAATTCGATAAATTCTACCCCTTTAATGCCGCGCACAACTTGTTGTGCTTCGATCAGTCCTGACTTACGCCCTGCCGGTAAATCAATTTGTGTGACATCGCCTGTGATGACTGCTTTTGAGCCAAAGCCAATGCGCGTCAGGAACATTTTCATTTGCTCAGAAGTGGTGTTCTGCGCTTCATCCAGAATGATAAAGGCATCTCCTAACGTTCTTCCGCGCATGAAGGCGAGCGGCGCAACCTCAATCACGCGCTTTTCCAGAAAGCTCGTGACGCGTTCGTGATCCATGACATCAAAAAGCGCATCGTAAATAGGGCGCAAATAGGGGTCTACTTTGTCTTGCAAATCGCCCGGCAAAAACCCAAGCTTTTCACCTGCCTCAACTGCCGGACGTGCCAGCACAATACGATTCACACGTTTGGTCATCAAGTATTGCACCGCCATCGCAACGGCCAAGTAGGTTTTTCCTGTACCAGCCGGACCGATGCCGAACACGACATCATTTTGCTCAATCAATTCCAGATAGCGGCGTTGGTTAGGCGAGCGAGCGGTGATTTGTTTGCGCCCGGCAGGATTGATGATTTTTTTATTGGTCAGGAGTTCGCGGAAAGATGAACTACGGTCTTCGGCGATATGTTTGAAGGCGTCGCGCAATTCTACATCCGTCGGTGTTTTTCCTTCGGTAAAAATCTGACTGTAATCTTTGAGGATGCGTTCTACGATGGCGACATCAGCTTCGTCACCTTCAATAAATAAATCTTGACCACGCCCCCCGACACGAACGCTGAGCAGGGTTTCAAGGAATTTGATGTTTTGATCCTGTGGCCCGAAGAGAGTTTCTAATGCGCGTTCCGGTAATGTGAATTTTAGTTCCCGCAGATAGTGGCTCCATCAACGGTTTGAAATCTTAGATTTCAAACCTCCAATCCGATTAAGGTACGCGCGCACTACCGATGATGCGGTCCGCCGCCGCAATCATTGAAGGTGCGCTGTCTTTTGAATAAAACGTGACGACCAATAAGATACCAGTATTGGCGCGAATAATCACGGCTTTACCTTGGAATTCCAACGGTTGATTGGTACGTGGCTGACGAAACAGCGTCCGCACGTCAACAAATGTTTTGATTTGGTCGCCTTCTTGTACCATTCGCCGCGAAATTTCGCTCAGCCCTTGGAGTCCTGTGCCGGAACTCAGACTTTTAATGACCAAGTCAACAATCAAATTGTTGTCATAAGCTGGGCTATTTGCGTTTTTGAGGCTGTTCCAGATGGCATTCATAAACGCGACATCCTCTTGCGAGCGGAATACTGCGCCCGCATCAATGCGCTGCGCTTGTAATTCTTCAGGGTTTAATTTCCCGCCGTTCCAATAACCAGGATGCTCAAACGAATAGCCATAAGCGCGCTCCTCGAATCGCTGGAAACTGGCAGCCACTGTCGGCATCGTAGCGCCTGAAGGTGAGACAGCATTAGGAATTGGCTTGGCGAGATTAGCCGTCGGCTCAATTTTCACCGCTGCGGCAGATGCTACAGAATTTGTCGAGGGCGCAGAGATTGATTCAGTGCTGGCCTTCTTGTCACGAGGTGGTTTGATTTCCTCAAGTGGCGTCGGAGAGAGCGGTTTGGATTGTAAGGGTTTACTTTCGACAGGCGTCACCGGAGCCGCTTTCGGCGCAGCATTATTGGTTGGCGGATTAGTTGATGGAACGATAGTTGGGACTGCTGTTGGTTTGGTTGCGCTGCCAGCCGCAGGCGTGGCTATCACAGGCTTTTCGGCAGCACTATTGGGTGGAGCTGGGATGATCTTAACTTCACGTTGACGTTGAGATGTCGGTGCCACTGTCACCGGCGTTTGATTTTCTGCCGCCTTGTTTGTTGCTGGAGCTGGGGGAGACGAGGCTGGTTTATTAACACTCATCTTAGCGTTAGTCGGAGCCGCTGGGGAAGGAGTGATAAGGATGGGCGCTGGCTTCGTCTCAGGTTTCCTGGCTTGCTCGTTCGATTTCAGTGGGGAAGATGTGCCTTCAAAAAGCGCTACGAAGAAGTCGGAAGTAATGCCTTGTTGTTTCAATCGCGTACCAAAGCTTTGCGCAGCATTTCTGTTGGGGAAGCGTCCGATCCGCACGCGATAGCGGATACCTTGCCCTGGAACATTACTTTTCAGCCAGTAGGCATTTTGCCCCTGCGATTTTAACTGAAGCACTTTGCCTTCGGCGGCATCCTGAGCCGTCATTGAATCAATCTGAACAGTATATTGCCCAGATTGCGCCAAGCCTGGAAGTGATAGGCCAAGCAGCAAACTTACTAGGATCAGAGGCGAAAAGGGAGAGGCTTTCATACGGTTAGCTTTCAATGGGGCATGGGTTCTTTTTCACTCAGGATCAATCATACTTAATCCGGCTGGTGGTTTTTGCGGCATCGAATTATGCCCGATTTTGCGCTGTGGGGAAAAGGATTTTTTTCGGGCAGCAGAATCCTCACTTATCCATCAAATTGTTGCCGTAGCGTTTCTGCAATACCTTTCGCTGCAATTGCCCCATGTCCGATGGCCGTAGATACGCTCAAACAAATTGGACGGCAAACATCTCCGATAGCATAAACATTGGGAATAGAGGTTTTTTGAGCGCGGTCAGTAGTAATATATCCCGCTTCATCAAGTTGAAGTCGCCCCTGTAAAAAGGCTGTGTTGGGTTCGATTCCCAGTCTTACGAAGAGGCCATCAGTAATCAGCTCTCGCCGCGTTCCATCCAGATGGTTTATCACACTCAATCGCAGAGCCTCGCTATTTTCCTGTGTGATTTGGGCAATTTGATTGTGCGGAAGTACATCAATGTGAGAATGCTTAAAGACGGCTTGCTGCCAGCCTTGCCGCGCGCGGAACTGCTCTGAGCGATGAATCAGTGTAACGTGCGGGCATACCTCTGCGAGAATCAAACAATCCTCAAAGGCCGAATCGCCGCCACCCACCACACATACATTCTTACCCGCAAAACGTTGGTGATCGTGCGTAGCTGAATAACTAATGCCAGATAGGTTTTCCGCGCCTGGTAGCTCCAGTCGCCGGTTGCGTGCGCCGGTAGCAATGATTAAAGCGCGTGCCGTCACATGTTCGCCATTCACCATCATCCGAGTTTCGCGCAAATCCAATTCTTCAATGCAACAATTAAGAAGGTACGATAAATTGTAGGCTTGTAAATGTGTAGCAAATTCGTCACGTAACTCCTGACCAGTTTTGTTTGGAAAGCCAGGATATTCAAGCACCGGATGAAACATCTCCAGCATCTGCCCACCCAGTTCTGAGGATTGTTCGAGCAGAACAGCGTGCAATCCAAGTGAGTGACACCACAATAAAGCACTTATGCCAGCAGGGCCGCCGCCAATGATAATAACTTGATAATCCATAGAAGATTTTGCCTTCGCCGAAGCTTGGGGAGATAGAAAAATAGCCATAAGCTGTAAGAAAACAATGATTCGCACGGGCTTATGGCTACTGTTTTATTCGACAAATTCTACTGTTACCTGTTTCGGAATCACGCCTTTTCTAAAGCCTTCATCCAATAACAACTGCACCGCCTTCTTATCGTTTTCTGTATAGCCGAGCGTGCTGCGATTGACCCACATCGCTACAAAACGATCCGCCGTTTCGACTTCCATGTCGCGGGCGAATTGCATCGCGTAAGCCAGTGCCGATTCGCGATTGTCGAGCGAATACTGAATGCTCTTGTGCAACCATCTCGACACTTCGCGTTGTAGCTCTGCGCCTAAATCCCGCTTGATCGCATTGCCGCCCATCGGCAATGGCAAACCGGTTTCCTGTTTCCACCATCTGCCAAGATCAAGGATTTTGTCCAAACCTTGTTCGTGATAGGTCAGTTGTCCTTCGTGAATCAGCAAACCCGCGTCAACATTGCCTGCGACAACTTCGTCAATGATTTCGTCAAAAGGCAGCACCTTGTACTGGAATTCTGGCGTATGCAATTTCAGCGCGAGAAATGCGCTCGTCAATGTGCCGGGAACGCCGATGAGCATGTCTTTGATGCGGCTGACGGAAACCGGTTCACGCGCGACGACAATCGGGCCGTAGCCGTCCCCAATGCTCGCGCCATGCGGCAACAAAGCGTAATGATCGGAGATGTACGCATACGAATGAAAGGACACTGCTGTCACGTCATATTCCTGCGTCGTCATCGCAATTTGATTCAGGGACTGAATGTCTTTGAGGACGTGCGTGAAGTCCAACGTATCAGGAATAATTTTGTCGGTAGCGAGGCCGTAAAACATGAAGGCATCGTCAGAATCAGGGCTGTGGGCAAGTTTGATTTGTTTTTTCATAAGAGTAGACGGTAGACGGTAGTCGGTAGTCGGTAGTTTGAGGAAGAAGTTTGTAGTAATTACCGAAGGTCTTCCTTCCGTCTACCATCTACTGACTACTGTCTACTCAAAGTTATGCCGCCATTTCGTATTCGTGAAATGAATTATAAACCGTGTCGCGCTCGACGGCTTTGAAGCCAGCTTCTTGAATTAAATTGATGATTTCTTGCTTACTCGCTTCGTTTTCGTTTTTGGCTTCGACAAGGTACGACTCCATCAATTCGCCGCCGCCGCTGATTGTGCCGTCGAAGTCGTTTGCGCCGAAGTGTAGTGCCGTTTGCGCAAGCTTTTTGCCGAGCATCACCCAATAGGCTTTGATGTGATCGAAGTTATCGAGCAGCAACCGCGACACCGCAATCGTCTTCAAGCTGTCAATGCCGGACGGACCGGGCAGATGTGAAAGCTGCGAGCCGGGCGGATAAAAGGCGAGAGGGATGAAGCATTGAAAGCCGCCCGACTTGTCTTGTTGTTCGCGCAGCTTCACAAGGTGATCTATGCGGTCTTCGTGGTTTTCGACGTGCCCATAAAGCATCGTCGCGTTCGTCTTGATGCCTGCCGCGTGGACTTTGCCCGCCAAATCTAACCAACGTTGTGCATCGGTTTTGTGCGTGCAGATTTGTTCGCGCACGCGTTCGTGAAAGATTTCTGCGCCGCCGCCGGGGCACGAATCCATCCCCGCTTCGTGCAATTTTTGAATCACTTCTTCGTCGGACATTTTGTAGAACTTGGCAAAGAAATCCAACTCGACCATCGTGAACGCCTTCAAGTGCATCTCTGGAACTTCTTGCTTCAACGTCGAAAGCAAATCCGTGTAATAAGAGAAGGGAAGTCGTGTGTTCAAGCCGCCGACGATATGCAACTCCGTCGCGCCTGCCGCCCGTGCCTGCCGTGCCATTGTCAGGTTTTCGTCAATGTTGTGCGTGTAACCGCCTGCCTGATTGTGCTTCACAAAAAAGCCGCAGAACTTGCAATCGGCGTAGCAGTAATTCGTCGGATTCAGATGGCGATTGACGTTGAAGTACGTGTTCAGCCCGTGCTTGCGACGGCGCACAATGTCGGCCAAACGACCGACACCGTGCAAATCATCCGAGGCAAATAACGTCACGCCATCGTCAAAGCTCAAACGTTCGTTGGCTTGAACTTTGTCGGCAATCGGGAGCAGTTTCGGATCAAAGAAAAAGTCGTTCATATTATTTGAGCAATTGCTTCAGCAGCTTTTCCGCTTCCTTTCTATCCATTTCGCCGTTGGCCGCCAAGATTTCGTTCGTCAAGATTTCGCCATCCGCTTTGATGTTCTTCCCTTCGATCAACAAAGTAAACGGCGTGCCCCACTTGCGTGCATCGCCGCAGAGCTTGCGATAGCGGTAATGCGACGTGTTTTCGCGTTGTTTGTCATCGCTGGTTTCCATCGCAATCGGATAGTCGGGGTGATGTTTGGTGATGAACTCTTTGACTTCTTTCGGCTCGGAGTAATTGCAGACGCCGACGACGCCCAACCCCCTGTCGCCGAATTTTTTCAGCAGATGTTTGAGCGTTTCGTAATCGTGACTGCTGTTTTCACACCACGCAGCGAAGTAGGTGACGAGCACAAGTTTCTTGCCCTTTGCTTGTTCGCGCAGATCAATCGTTCGGCCTTCGACGGAGGAAGGAAACGTAAAATTTTTGTAGTCCAACTTGTGTGGCTGAAACGTGACGAGCTTGTGGTCAGGCTCTTCCTTCAAGGCTTTTTGCGCATTGAGCGGCACGCTGAGCAATAACAAAGTTGTGAGTAGTAAAGCTTTCATTTGAGTAAGAAAATATCGGCTGCAATTGTGACGAATAAAATCACGCTGACAAACGCATTGGTCGTAAAGAATGCAGCGTTCAAACGCGACAGGTCATTGGCTTTGACGATGCTGTGTTGGTAAATCAATAACGCCGCCGTAATGATGACTCCCAGCAAGCCTAACCAATGCAGATTGCTCAACGTGAAGAGGGCTAATAACGCCGCAAACATTCCGACGTGCAGCAGGCGCGCGACCCGCAATGCGTTTGCAATGCCAAGTTTTTCCGGGATTGAATGCAAGCCGGATTGCACATCAAAATCATAATCCTGACAGGCGTAGATTACATCGAAGCCCGCTGTCCAAAGCATCACCGCCAAACTCAGCAACAAGGGCACCGGTGAATCAATTGCGCCGCGCGCTGCAATCCAAGCCCCGGTTGGTGCGATACTCAGACACCAGCCGAGAACCAAATGGGAGAGGCTTGTGAAGCGTTTGGTGTAGGAATAAAGCAGAACAGAAGCTAACGCGACAGGCGAGAGCAGCAGCGTCAATTGGTTGAGCATATAGGCCGCAAGGAAAAAGATTG
>JAEUQN010000370.1 GCA_016789725.1 Blastocatellia bacterium
ACAACATGGGAAAAAGTATTGTACAAAGATGAAAATACCGGCGCCATACAGGTAACCATCGACCCGAACAACAGTAATATTATTTATGCCGACCTCTGGGCCGCCAGGCAAGGGCCCTGGGAGAACGGCGCCTGGAACGGAAAAGAAAGCGGGCTTTTCAAAAGTACCGATGGCGGTAATACCTGGAAAAAACTCACCGCCGGTTTGCCAACCACCGAACAGGGCCTGGCACGCATCGGGTTCTGCATCGCTCCCTCCAACAGCAACCGTTTGTACGCAACCGTAGAAGCCGGTAAATACGGCGGCATCTACCGCAGCGACGACGCCGGTGAAAACTGGCAACTTATGAACCCCGATGAACGGCTCTGGGGAAGAGGCAATGATTTTGCCGAAGTAAAAGCCGACCCAAAAAATGCCGACATCGTTTATACAGCCGACATCGTTACCTGGAAAAGTGTGGATGCCGGTAAAACCTGGTCGGCCTTCCGGGGCGCTCCCGGCGGCGACGATTATCACCGCATCTGGATCAATCCCAACGACCCCAGGATCATGCTCATCGCCACCGACCAGGGCGCCATCATCACCGTGAACGGCGGCGAAACCTTTTCATCCTGGTATAACCAGCCCACGGCGCAGTTCTATCACGTGAGCGCCGACAATGATTTTCCCTACAACGTATACAGCGGCCAGCAGGAAAGCGGCAGCGTGTGCATCGCATCCCGAAGCAACGACGGACAGATCAGCTACCGCGAATGGCGGCCCGTGGCAGCTGAAGAATATGGCTACGTGGTAGCCGATCCGCTGAACCCGAACCTGGTGTACGGCGGTAAACTCACCCGGTACGACAAACGAAATGGACAGTCGCAGAACATTGCACCCGAAGCCATACGCAGCGGCAAGTATCGCTTTTTACGCACCGCCCCTGTGCTCTTCAATCCCATTGATAAAAAAACGCTTTACTACGCCGGTAATGTCTTGTTCAAAACAACCGATGGCGGAAACAAATGGAGC
>JAEUQN010000371.1:0-525 GCA_016789725.1 Blastocatellia bacterium
CAAGTTTCAATCCCACCTTGGTTACGACTCAGCTACTTACGACAGAAAAGCATATTTTAACCTTGCGTTTTCACAGGTTTCAATCCCACCTTGGTTACGACTCAGCTACTTACGGTCGTCATCCAGTATTTGCTGTGCGAGTCCAATATGGTTTCAATCCCACCTTGGTTACGACTCAGCTACTTACCTCAACCGCACAGGAGGTGCAAATGAACAACAAAGCTTGTTTCAATCCCACCTTGGTTACGACTCAGCTACTTACAAGGGAGGAGTGGTTTGAAACCAAATTGAATTTTTGTTTCAATCCCACCTTGGTTACGACTCAGCTACTTACCGTCAGTTGCCAATTTTTACTTTTACTCACCTTTTTGTTTCAATCCCACCTTGGTTACGACTCAGCTACTTACGCAAATGAACAACAAAGCTTCGCCGAACTCCCCAAAGGGTTCAGTCCCCCCGTGCGTCCGCCACCGCTCCGGCCCACCGCTCGGCGGCGCGGGAGCGGGGGCCGGCCGAGGGGCAACC
>JAEUQN010000371.1:535-1009 GCA_016789725.1 Blastocatellia bacterium
TTCAAGTATGTTTCAATCCCACCTTGGTTACGACTCAGCTACTTACCAAATTTAGTAAGCGCGGTAGAGAGTGAATTAATAGTTTCAATCCCACCTTGGTTACGACTCAGCTACTTACGCAAGAAGAAACAAGCAAAAACTCGATATTTACAAAGTTTCAATCCCACCTTGGTTACGACTCAGCTACTTACAAAATCGATCTTACATAGGAGGAACAGATATGGAAAGTTTCAATCCCACCTTGGTTACGACTCCGCTACGTACGGGGCCTCCGTGGCTCGCAAAACTAAGAACTTCGACAGAGTTTCAATCCCACCTTGGTTACGACTCAGCTACTTACCTTGTCGTCCTTTTTGTTGGTACCGCTCTCGCGTTAAAGTTTCAATCCCACCTTGGTTACGACTCAGCTACTTACGCTTGGTGTTGGTCGAGGGTTCGTCTGAGGATTCCGGTTTCAATCCCACCTTGGTTACG
>JAEUQN010000372.1 GCA_016789725.1 Blastocatellia bacterium
GTGTTGATTACCGGCGAAAGCGGAACTGGCAAAGAATTGGTGGCCAAGGCGATTCACTACAACAGCGACCGGCGTGATGCGCCGTTCGTTCCCGTGAATTGCGCGGCGATCCCCGAGCAGTTGCTGGAAAGCGAACTGTTCGGCCATATGCGGGGTTCCTTCACGGATGCCAAAGTGGATAAGCGCGGGTTGTTTGAGGAGGCCCAGAAGGGCACGCTGTTTCTGGATGAGATCAGCGAGCTGCCGCTCATGTTGCAGGCCAAATTGCTGCGTGCCATTCAAGAGCGCGAGATCCGGCGAGTGGGCGCAACCAAGTCCATTCCGGTAGATGTGCGGATCATCGCCGCGACCAACTTGAATCTCGTCGACGAAGTGAAGCACAAACGGTTTCGGGAAGACTTTTACTACCGCCTCAACGTCATCGAACTACGGCTGCCGCCGTTGCGGGAGCGGCGTGAAGATATTCCGATCCTGGTGGATGCGTTTCTGAAAAAGTGTGCCGCCGCTCGCGGCAGGCAGGTCAAAGGGCTCAGCGAGCCGGCTCTTGCGATGTTGGCCGACTATGCCTGGCCAGGGAATGTCCGTGAGCTGGAGAATGTCATCGAGCGGGCCGTGACGTTGAGCCATGGCGATGTGATCGGTGCGGAGGATTTGCCCCTTCAGGTCCAGGGGGCTCGAGGGGATCGCCGGATTCTCGACGAAGCGGCCGAGCGCACCTTGCCGTTGCATGAAGTCGAGAAGGAATATATCGTGAAAATTCTAGAGAAGACGGGCGGCAATAAGTATCAGGCCGCGCACGTGTTGGGGATCGACCGGAAGACCCTCTACCGCAAATTGGCCGAGATCGAGGGCAAACCACACGCAGACGCGTAGATTCCACGTTGCACCGTCGTGCGGGGAGCCATCGTCGTGCAGCCCTTCTCGCAGAAATCCCTGGTCAGTGAATATAGCGGCCCGGTTTTGCTGGCCGCCGGAATCTTTTTCT
>JAEUQN010000373.1 GCA_016789725.1 Blastocatellia bacterium
TAGGAGTTCACCATGCGCCTAAGTTCCATTCGACGTGGACTGGCTGCGATGTTGGTTGTCGCTTTGGCGTTCAATCCGCTCGTTTCTGCCAGCAACGCAACTTCATTTGACGATACCTGGGAAGAAAAATTCCGCGCCATTCCCAAAGCCGAAAACCTGAAAGAATCCATGCGGCGATTGTCCGCCGAACCGCATCATCTGGGTTCGGTGGCAGGCAAACGCAACGCCGAATGGATGCGCGATCAATTGAAAAGCTGGGGATTGAAAGCCGAACTGGAAGAATTCGATGTGCTCTTCCCTACTCCGAAAGAGCGCGTGCTGGAACTGGTTTCCCCGGAAAAATTCCAGGCGAAATTGAAAGAACCTGTGCTGGCTGAAGACCCGGATTCGCGCGATGCCGATCAATTACCGACTTACAACGCCTATTCGGGCGATGGCGACGTAACGGCTCCGCTGGTCTATGTCAATTACGGAGTTCCCGCCGATTACGAACAACTGGCCAAAATGGGCGTGGACGTCAAAGGCAAGATCGTCATTGCGCGTTATGGCGGCAGTTGGCGCGGCATCAAACCCAAAGTCGCGCACGAACACGGCGCGATTGGTTGCATCATTTATTCCGATCCGAAAGAAGACGGGTATTACCAAGGCGACATTTACCCGAAAGGCCCGTATCGCAACGAAACCGGCGTACAACGTGGCAGTGTCATGGATATGCCGATTCATCCCGGCGACCCGCTGACACCGGGTTGGGGATCAACGAAAACCGCCCGGCGGTTGGCGCGCGAAGAAGCCAAGACATTGATGAAAATTCCCGTGCTGCCGATTTCCTACGGCGACGCGCTGCCGCTGCTGAAATCGTTGACGGGTCAGGTTGTGCCGGAAAGCTGGCGCGGAGCGTTGCCCATCACCTATCACGTCGGGCCGGGAGCTTCGACCGTGCGGCTGAAAGTCGTTTCGGATTGGAAAAT
>JAEUQN010000374.1 GCA_016789725.1 Blastocatellia bacterium
TAAGTTATTGCATCGGTAGTTCAGTTGGAATTTAGAACACCGGTTTCCGAAGCCGAAGGTCGCAGGTTCGAGTCCTGCCCGATGCACCAGCTATTCACGTAGTAGCGAATTCATTCGTTTGTCAGAATCAGCAAATAAATTCGCTACTACGTGAAGCGTGCGGATGTGGCGCAATTTGGTAGACGCACAAGTCCGAGAAGCTTGTCGTTGGAGGTTCGATCCCTCTCATCCGCACCAAAGGTTTTTTGCAGGGGTGGCGCAACTGGCAGACGCGCTGATCTCAAACATCAGTTGTTGAGAGTTCAAATCTCTCCCCCTGTACCAAATATTTACGTAGTAGCGAATTCATTCGCTACTACGTGGTGAGCGGCTGTGGCGCAATCGGCAGACGCACTGGTCTCAGACACCAGTTGTTGAAGGTTCAACTCCTTCCAGCCGTACCAAGTTTTGTGGATGTAGTTCAATTGGCCTAGAACGCGAGCTTGCCAGGTTCGAGGCTGTGGGTTCGAATCCCATCATCCACACCAGATGTTTGAAATGTGAATCAAAAGGCAAAAGGCAAATCTCAAACAGTCGCAACTGGCGGCAAAAGGGCGGTACTTTATTTTTCTTTTGATTCTGCTTTGAAAAGTAGCGCAGCCATCCGAATAAACTTTTGCCCTTTGCCTTTTGAGATTTGCCTTTTGATTTGAAGCTTTTCCGGGTCGCTTGGCCGAGCGGATGCAGGCAGTGGATTGCAAATCCATTTACACAGGTTCGATTCCTGTAGCGACCTCCAAATTTTGCCGAGGTGGTGCAACTGGCAGACACGGCGCACTTAAAACGCGCTTTTTTGAGAGTTCGAATCTCTCCTTCGGCACCAGATTTACTTTGGGAGTATGGTGTAACGATTAACATACCGGTCTCCAAAACCGGATGATTTAGGTTCAAATCCTAATGCTCCTGCCAAAGTTATCGCGGGCGGT
>JAEUQN010000375.1 GCA_016789725.1 Blastocatellia bacterium
CTATTCTTCATAGTGCAACAGGCATACCAGCTTATTTCGACCAATCACGAGTGCCTATTAGACGCCAAACTGTGCAGGGTTACCCGATAGGCTGTGGAAAAACGCGCAGAAGGACATCAAACTTCTCAAAACTTCAAGGAGGGAAATACGGGGCTAATCAGATCTGGGGTGAAAACACGCAGAACGGCGTCCAGCTTCTCAAAACTTCAAGGAGGGATTGAGAAGATGACAAATTGTGGACGACCAGCTCTCCTGACTGGAGCGCAAGCCTCTCGCTTGCTGCGACGTACACACTCCTTCGACGTCAGCGAATATGAACCCTGATCGTGTTGGCCCTGCGCCCGGCAACAGTCAGGACGATGTCTACTTCGCCACGCCCGGCTAGGTTTTTCGGGACGCGCACATTAACTTGATCCAGTCCCACATATCCGCCTTGCACTCCGGCATAAAGGACTTCTGCCGCGACGCCGCCGATTTGGCACTGGACGTCGCTGAGGTTGGCGCGATGGCGAATCCCCGTACCGTATAATTCCAAAAAGACCTCTTCATTTTCGCGTGTAACCTCCACCGGCACTGCGACATTTTTTTGCAAGGCTGTGTCATAGCGCCAAATCGGAGTAGAGGTATAGCCGCTGCTCTTGACGTAGAGCGCGTTGGCGGCTGCCAGTCCCGATCCGTTCTGATCGGCAGTAAAGAGTCCCGGTGCAACATCTACAATGGAGACACTGCCACGCGTGACAATGCCATTGCCGCTCGTCACCGTGATGGTCGCGTTTCCAGTGCGGGTGCCAGATGGCATTTGATAATTGATTTGCAAGGGCGAGACGAAAAACAGCGGCGCAAGCCGCGTCGTCCCAGTGCTGTCTTTTATGCTGACAGTTGTTTCTTGCAACGCCGTTGGCAGGGGCAGCGCAAGTCCCGGTTGCGTATTGGTCGCCAGATTCGTACCAAAGGCCGAGACA
>JAEUQN010000376.1 GCA_016789725.1 Blastocatellia bacterium
GAAGTCTACGGCCCGTATGACGCGCACATGCTGACGTGGCCGGGCGAGCCGTGGGCGTGGGCGATGCGACGCAATAACGACGGCAGTGCGACGATTATCCTGTCGCATATAGATCATTTCTTCCGTAACAAAATCTCAATGGCAGTCACGTTGCATCCGGGTCGTTCGTTCATCGAACTGACGCTCCAACTGCGCAACAACAATCTGCTGCCAAATCGGTATTTGCTGTGGACGAATGCGGGGATTTCAGCGACCGAAGGCACGCGATTTGTCTATCCGATGACGCGCACCATCGGCCACGACAGCGCGGAACTCAGCACGTGGCCGATGGTGCGCGGTGTGGATTTAAGCTGGTACAAAAACAACCAGAATATGCTGGGCGTCTTCGGCCTTGATGTCTATGACAATTTTATCGGAGCGTATGATTACAAGTCGGATTATGGAACGATCTGTTGGACGGATCGGCGGCAGGCACGTGGCGTGAAGACGTGGACGTGGGGAACAGGCGAAGCGGCAATGCGGCAAATGAAACACTACACCGACAACGACGGCCCGTATGTCGAAGTCCAGAGCGGGCGCTTTGTCTGGGACGGCAATTACGAATTTATTGAGCCGGGCAAAAGCGATGGCTGGACGGAATACTGGTTTGGCGTAGGCAAACTGGGCGGAATGACAACCGCCACGCGCGACGTGGCGAGCAGTTTTGAGATACAGCAACAACAGGCAAAGCTGGCCGTGACCGCGACGGGCAAGTTCCCCAATACAACGCTGAAGCTGACAGCAGGCGACACGACCGTTTGGAGCGTGCAGCAAGGCCTTTCGCCCACAAACGTCTTTCGCACCAACATCGCGCTGAAACCGGAAGTTACAAAGCAAATCCTGAAACTCGAAGTTCGCGCGGCGACGGGCGAATTGCTGGCGCAATATGTTCAGCATCCTGACAACGCGCATCCCG
>JAEUQN010000377.1 GCA_016789725.1 Blastocatellia bacterium
TGGCGCAGTGATGATCGGCGCGGGACAGACCTTCATCGCCGGAGCCGACATCAAAGAATTCGGCAAAATTACTTCTGGCCAGCGCAAGGAAGGCATCAACTTTCTGGACGTCATCAAATCCATCGAAGATTGCCCGAAACCGACCGTCGCCGCGATTCACGGCACAGCCTTTGGCGGAGGCCTGGAAGTGGCGATGGGATTTCATTACCGCGTTGCGGTCGCTTCGGCGCAAGTCGGCCAGCCGGAAGTCAAACTCGGTTTGATTCCCGGCGCAGCGGGAACACAGCGGTTGCCGCGATTGGCCGGTGTCGCCAAAGCCACGCAGATGTGTGTTGATGGCAATCCGATTTCAGCAAAAGAAGCGTTGGCGCTGGGCATCGTGGATCGCATTGTCGAAGGCGATTTGCTCGCGGGCGCAATTGCGTTCGTGAAAGAAAAGATTGCCAGTGGCGAGAAACCGCCGAAAACCCGTGAGCGTAACGAAAAGCTCGGCGACGATGCGACGAACGCGCCGATTTTTGAAGCCGCGCGTGCTCAGGCGAAAAAGGCTGCGCGCGGAATGATGGCTCCACAGGCGGCGATTGACGCCGTCGAAGCCGCCACCAAACTTTCCTTTGACGAAGGCGTCGCCAAAGAAAAAGAACTCTTCCAGCAATGCCTGTTTTCGGATCAATCCAAAGCGATGATCCACGTCTTTTTTGGCGAACGCGAAGTGCAGAAGATTCCCGGCATTGGCAAAGACACGCCGCAAATCGCCATCAACACAGCCGCCATCATCGGCGCAGGCACAATGGGCGGCGGCATTGCCATGAATTACGCCAATGCGGGCATTCCGGTCATCATCAAGGAAACCACGCAAGAAGCCCTGGATCGCGGTATGGCGACGATTCGCAAAAACTACCAGAACTCCGTCAACAAAGGCCGCTTCCCGCAAGAAGTGATGGACAAGCGT
>JAEUQN010000378.1 GCA_016789725.1 Blastocatellia bacterium
ACAGCCTACCCTTCCAAAAAATCCGGTCAATAAGATGAAATCGATCAAATCAGCTATTATCCAGGAAACAGAAGACTGGGTAGCAATCAACAAAGAAGCTGGCTTACTCTCCATACCCGACCGGGAACAATCAGCGCCTTCCCTGAAAGACCTGTTGATGGCGGCTTATGGAACCATCTTCACCGTACATCGCTTAGACCGCGAAACCAGTGGAGTGATTCTCTTTGCTAAAAATGAAAGCAGCCACCAGTATTTATCCAAACAGTTTGAAGAGCGTTCAACCGTTAAAAAATACAATGGACTGGTACTTGGAAAAGTGTATGAAGAAGAAGGAATCATTGATGTACCAATTGGTCCGCATCCTGGCAAACCCGGACAAATGACCGTGGTCAGAAAAGGGAAACCATCCATTACCTTGTTCAAAACCCTGGAATCATTTCCGCTTTATTCCTGGATGGAGTTCACCATTCTCACCGGACGCACGCACCAGATTCGCGTGCATATGCAGCACCTTGGTCATCCCATCGTGTGCGACCCCTATTATGGTGATGGAAAACCTTTTTTGCTGTCCAAGATCAAGAAAAAATTCAAGCTGGGAAAAGATGTACTCGATGAACGGCCTTTGTTAAATCGCCTGGCATTGCATGCAAGTTCGCTGCAGTTTACTGACCGGGATGGGCAGCAGATTGAACTGCATGCTCCATTGCCGAAGGACTTACGGGCATGCCTTCAGCAATTGGAGAAGCAGGGTTGATTATTTTTTCACCAGTTCCATTTTCTCCGGATTCCAGAGAATGGCTTTATCCTGGCGATAACTGTCGTTACACAATAAAGCAGGTGCAGCAGCGCGATAACCAAAGACCGCATCCTCTGCTACTTTGCCATTTTTGCGGATCGCTTCAAAGAAATTAACGAAATGATCATAAGGGC
>JAEUQN010000379.1 GCA_016789725.1 Blastocatellia bacterium
CAACCGCTTGACCGCGCCTTGCAGAATCGCCTGTTTCAGGTCTTCCTTGTTTCTCATCAGCCCTTTTGCTCGTGCCTCGTAATAAGCGATGTCAAGGTAGAGCAACATAAACATCCCCGTCTCGGCGTCCACGCCCATCAGCGCAATCAGCCCGACCCAGACCGCGATGCTCATGTTGTAGCCAAGCAAATAGAGGAACCAGATCGCGCCCACCGCCGAGAACGGTACGGCAAGCAAAATGATTAAAGTCTTAGCCACCGAGCGCGTGTTGAAGTAAAGCAGCAGGAAGATCAGAAAAAGCGTGATCGGCACAACGACATAGAGGCGCTCCTTGACGCGCTCCATGTTTTCAAACTGCCCGCTCCAGATCAGTTGGTAGCCGGTCGGAAGTTGCACGCTCTTGCTGATGACCTTCTTGGCGTCGGTGACGTAGCCGCCAATGTCGCGCTTGGTCGTATCGAGATCAACGTACACGTAACCCGACAGTCGCCCGTTCTCGTCGCGGATCATTGCGGGACCGCTTACAAACTGGATGTCGGCGATCTGCGCGATGGGAATCTGCGTGCCGCCGGGAGCCATCACCAGCGTGCGCGAGAGCTTGTCCAAGTCGCCGCGATAGTCTCGCTGATAGCGCACATTCACCGGATACCGCTCGCGCCCTTCAACTGTCGTCGTGACGTTTTCACCGCCGATGGCCGACATCACCACGTCGTTGGCTTGGTCAATCGTCAGCCCGTAGCGCGCCAGTTCCTCGCGCTTGAGCGTGAAGTCCAGGAAGTAGCCGCCCGCCGTGCGCTCGGCGAAGACGCTCTTGGTGCCGGGCACGTCTTGCAGCAACATCTCGATGTGCTCGCCGAGCTTCTGCACCTCCGCCAGGTCGGCGCCCATGATCTTGATGCCAATGGGCGTGCGCACGCCGGTCGTGAGCAT
>JAEUQN010000037.1 GCA_016789725.1 Blastocatellia bacterium
GAGTCGAGTCGCACTATTTCCTTGTAATCGAGGGCCGCCACCAAGAAGCCCATGCGTTTGTTTTGCTCCGTGCGCCCGGCTGGATCAGCCACGAGCTTGACGGTGAGTTGCAATTGTTTGCTGTCCTGCACCACTTGGTTGTTGATGATTTTGGTGATGTCCTGCTTGCCGATGACGCGCACGGTATAGAGATCATTGCGATCAATCGTCACGTCCTGTGGCGTCCAGACGGTTTGCCAGGATTCGGCGCGTTGTTGCTCCAGAATATGCTGCTCCTTCAAATAGGCCGCGAACTTCGTCGCCGAATGCGGCACCATCATTTCGAGCGCGGTTTTGATGTCCGTCGCGCGCGTGGTCGGATTGATCGCATACAAGCTGCGAATAAACTCGCGGACAAGATATTTCTTGTCGCTTTCCTGCGGACGATCTGGTGTGAGCTTCACGGCATCGGTTTCCCCGAACTCGCGATCATTGATGAGCAGCACACGCCCGTTCGAGCGGTCTACCACAATGCGGTCGGGTCTGCGCCAATACTGCCAGGCGTTGCCCAATGCACTCAGCACCAGCAGCGCCACGAGCAGCAACAACGACGAGAGCAATTGATAGATTGTTCGCACATCCGCCGGATCACGATAGAGCACTTGCGGCAGCGGTTGTTCTGCCGTCGCTGTCAATTCGGTAGCCGTGCTGTCGGGCGGTAATTCTTCGCGCATAAACTTTCCTTTGCAGTTGATACGGACGACATTGGTCATTACAACTTTGGTGCCAGAGTTTCCGCGCGGGGGCAGCGCCACAAAAAGCGTGTGGATCCAACGATGCCGCCGACTTCAGCCGAACCAAGAGCAAAAAAACGATTCGCCGCACCGTTGCATACCGGTTTGCTTCTCTTGTGGCATCGTTACTCAACGGCTTTGGGAGGAGATGGAACGGGTGGTGTGGTAGGCGGCGCAGACGAAGCTAAAGAAATTGCGTTTGCCGCATACGAAATACTTTTTCTGATCGTGGTCATTGTGGTGAGGACTTCACTGTCAAGCAATGACACAGCCTCGTTTACGCACGCAACTTGTGGAGGGAGATTCGCAGCGGCAGCTTGCGGGACGACGGTTCGCTTCTTTAGCTTACGGTAGTGAGGGTGCAGTTTTCATCTGCCAGACTTCGAGCGTTTCCAGGCGGACTTTCCCTTCTTTCACATAGATTTCCGCATTTACACTCGTCGCCTCGGGAAAGATCGTATCGGTCAGTGTCACCAATCCATTGTTGCCGAACACTTCGACGGAAGTGCGATCCAGCATGATCTGTAAGCGTATCTTTTTGCCGTCCGGTGACAGCGTGACGGCATGCCGTCCGGGAAAACTTTCGGGCGCAAAATCGCTGTCGCCTGCTTGACTGCGATCTATAAATAGTTCCCGTTTGGCCACGTCATACCCGACAATCGTTTTTTGCTCCTTGCGGGCGCGCAACACAAAGCCGAATTCTTTGGCCTTCCCGATTTCAAATTCCGCGATGATTTCCAGCGCATCGCCGGAAACTCCTTCTGCGGCCAACAACGGCTGCCCCTCCACCACCTGACGACTGCCATAACTGACGTGCTTTTCGCGCAGAGCTTGCAGTTCGGCAATCGGCTGTTGCTGCACGCGCAACCCGTCTGAGGTTTTGCGTAAGGTCAGGACGCGCGGCACCGACAACATGCCCCGCCACGGCGCGGTTGGCTGGCGACTGGCATACTGCAAATTCGTCATCCAGCCGAGCAGAATGCGGCGACCATCGTTGGGCGGAATGTCCGACCACGTCGCGGCGGCATACAGGTCTTTACCATAATCCAAATAGAGTTTGGTGGCGGGCCCATTGTCATTCGTGAATTTCACGCCATCGAATGTGCCGATGAAATACTGAACGCCGGAACCGCCCGCTGCGCCGCCGGAGTTCGTGCTTACAATTAAAACCCAGCGTTTGTTATTGCGGCTGCCTTCGATGGGCAATTCAAACAAATCGGGGCATTCCCACACGCCTTCGCTCACCCCTGCCGGGCCGAATTCGCTGAGCATCTTCCACGCTTTCAGATTGGCCGAGCCATACAATCGCACTTTCTTCTCGTTTGGCACAGCGACGACCATCACCCACTGGTTGGAGGCGGTGTGCCAAAACACCTTGGGATCACGGAAGTCCTGTGAGCCAATATCGAGTGCCGGATTGCTCGCATACTTTGTCCACGTCCGACCTCGATCATTGCTGAACGCGAGATGCTGCGCTTCCTTGGTAGGCGTATGCGCCGTGTAGATCGCCACCAAACAGGATTTGTCCGGCGGATTTGCGCTTTGACAAAACCCACTGCTGTTGTTGCCATCCACGACCACGCTGCCGGAATACATCTCGACGCCGTTTTCTTCCTTCAGTGCGACGCCCAGATGCTGCCAGCGCACCAGATCGGTACTAACCGCGTGGCCCCAGCTTTTATGTTCTGACGTGAGGCCAAATGGGTTGTGCTGATAGAACAGGTGATACTCGCCTTGATAAAACACCAGTCCGTTCGGATCGTTCAGCCAGTGGAGCGGAGGGGTGAAGTGATATTTCGGACGCCATTCGTCCGATTCATTCTGAATCACGATGCGGGTTTGCGCGCTGGCGGTAAAAATAGCAGCAACGCTAAGTAAAAAAATCAGCAACGTTCGCAATATGGGGTGACACATCTGGCCAATTCTCCTTGTGCAATAAAGATACGCGAAGCGGACAACGCTTGGCAATCAGCGCCGTTGCCTGCCGGTTTGCTTCTCTAACAGCATCGTTGCTCAACGGCTTTGGTAGGTGATGGAACGGGGTGTAGTAGCAGTTGGTGCAGACGGAGCAGACGGAATATCGTCTGCCGCATAGAAAATACTTTTTCTGAGCGTTGTTGTTGGGATGAGGGCATCGCGGTTATACGACTGTGTCCCACGAGCGGCTGGCGTGTAGGCAATCGTTGTGGCGGACCTGTTCACAGCCAAGCGCCCCAACAAAGCTACGCCTGCGCGGACGTAGGCGCGCGTTTCTCGATACGGTGGCACGCCATTCGTGCGGAGGCCGAAGGGATTGATGAGTTTGCGCCCGACACGGACGACACGCCCCGCTTGATACGCCGCTACTGCCGTTTCGCCTGCGTTGTACGCGGCGAGCGTTAAGTCCACACGCCCGTCAAAACGTTGCCCTAAATACTGGACATAGCGTGCTGCCCCTGTAATCGCTGGCCCCGGTTCATACGGATTGCGCACGCCCCAACGTGCCGCTGTCGCAGGCATCAATTGCATCAAGCCACGCGCGCCTTGCGGACTCAAGGCCCAGGGCCGAAAGCGCGATTCCAGATACGCAATCACCCACAACAAACGAGGATCGAGGTGGTATTGCTGCGCTGCCGTGAAGAGAAGCGGTTCATAGGTGCGCGCGCGTTGACGGGTCGCGGAATCAAGATAGACCACTTGCGCGTGAGTCATGACACACGCACATAACCATAACCCTAACACCATCGCACTACGACAAAATGGGCGCGGCGGATGTTTCCTAATAATATGCATGAATTGAAAACTCCTTTCCTGTTGCGCTGCTGACCTTCGCAAACACGATGCCACTGGATTTGTGGCGCGCCAATTGCCAAGCACTTGCCGTACTCGCAACACGCCCCTCTCAATTCCGCTCTACTGCGCTTGCGGGCCAGTACAGTGAACCGACCATTATCACAAGGAGTCAATCACATGCAGATCGAGCAACCCGTCTCTCATGTTCCCAACCGGTTTATGCCATGCACCAATCACATCACCGTCAAGCCTTGTCTTCTTCGTTTGGGAGATACCTTGATACGTTGTGCCCAATGGATTCATCTCATTGAGCCGCTCGTCATCCTTGCAGGATGGCTCTTCACCTTCAGCCTGTCGGCTTTTGCGCAAGCGCCGGGCGGAGGCATCTTTGGCAGCGATCAGCAGGTCGGCAACGCCATTCGGGAAGGAATCAAATGGGGCCGCAATCTTTTGTTCCTGATGGGCATCATCTTTGTGGCCTGGGCGGTGGTGAATTACGGCACCGAAAAACCTGCGACCAAACAACTCATCGCCGCCATCGGCTGCTTTGCGTTCGGTGGCATCGTGGCGCTCGTCTTCTCCATCTCGCAGGGCAACGCCGTGAATTTTGATACGGGCTTCGGGAACTAATGCAAACGATGAAGGATGAACGCGGAACGATGAATTCATAGCTCCGCGTTCTTCTTTCAGCACTCCGCATTCATCGCTCATCATTCCACGTTCATCGTTACATCTTATGCAAACTCGTCCGATTCGTTCTCAGATTTATTTACCTGTCTTGCGCTTTGGCATTACAGACGAGGATTGGGGCATTGTGCTGCTCGCCAGTGTGCTGGGCTATGCCGTGCCCTTTTTCTTCAATCTTCGGGTCTACCACATACCAATGGAATTGCTCGGCTGGCTGATCGCCATGGGGGTCTCGATCCTCATTCTCAATCTGATCCGCCGCAAACAACGACCAAGCTGGCTCCAGCATATCTTCCAATGGTATCTGCGCAAGCGCGTCCAGCGCCGTTGGTGGCCTGACGAATTTCATCCTGATTGGGTACGATCCCAACCACAGGAAACAAGATCAATACGAAAAGAAAACCACGGAGAGCACCGAGAGCACGGAGAAAAACAAAGGGGCTAACAGGCTTTCCTTCTCCGTGTCCTCCGTGATCTCCGTGGTTCATTTCCGACAAACAACTGAACACTCATCTCAAGAAAGGAACCTCCTGATGGATCCATCCGCCCTCGTCATTACCGCCAGCGCGGCGGCTGCTTTTGGAGCAGGCACCGGGCTGGGGATTAAACTCGCCCCTGCGTTTTTGCGCGCGCGCCGCGCCTGGAAAGATGCACCACCCACGATCCCACTCATAGATCATTCTTCCTCACCAACATCTGCCACGCGACCACGCGACACGTCTATTGTCGGGTTATATCAAGATGCGCTGCGTCACACCGATGGTTCGTATACGCGCGCCTACCACGTTGACTTGGCGGCGTCAGTATACAGCGACGAGCTGCTCTTGGAAAACCGCTGCAACGCCTTGGCGCGCCTGTTGGCGGCACGCAAACCGCTGGGGACGGTCATTCAGTTTCGTCTTACGGCGGATCGTGATCCCGGACAGGCGCTGATGCAGCACGCCAACGCCCGTGATGGCTTGTCCGTGCATCCGCTCGCCACGGTGCTCCATAACGGTGGGCTGCAAACCTACGCGGAGATGGCAATGGCAGGCAGCTTTCGTCGCACGGCGTTGACTTGTTGGGTGCGCGTTCCCAATCTGGGTCGTCAGAAAACTGACGATCAATTCCTGGCGATGCTCCGTCAGGAATGCAAACAACAAGGCTTCACAAGTTTGCCAAAAGCATTTCTCGCGGCTTGGCAAAGCGCGACCACGCAGGCCATTGTGCGCCGCACGATGGAAGAAGAACGCGCCGCCTTTGCCGAGGCCGAAAAAGTCTTTCGCCTCATTGAGCGCGAAGACGCTTTACGCTTCACTCGTTTCACCCGCGATGAACTCTGGGCGGCGGTCTATTTGGGACATCGCCAAAACGCCTTGACCGTGCCAACCGTGCCGCTCCAGGGTGTGGATGTTCGCCATTACTTATGCGGCGAAACGATAGAAGCATCAGGCAGCTATGTGCTGCACGGCGCGTCGCCTGCCGCCATCGTCTCGCTCTTTACTCCGCCGCAGCCCTTCATTACTGCCGATGCCCTGCGCTTACTTTCCATTAACGGCACGCTCAACTTTCGCCATACGATCATCAGCGAGTTTCTTTACCCCGATCAGGGCAAAGGCATCAAGCAGTTGGATCGTCGTCTGCGGCAAGTCATGCGCTCCGGGCAGCGTTTGAGCGGTAAACAGAAACTCGCCCCGGAAGCCGAAGTTGCCTTGCAGGATTTGACTGCGATTCGTCACGACCTGGCGGGCGGACGCGAGGCGCTCGCGCAGGTGCGCTTTTCGGTCGTCGTCTACAGCGAACCTGCTTACACCAAGGCTACCCTATCTGCGTCGCTCAAGAATCTGGATCGGTACTGTGAGCAGGTCATTGCCGAACTGCGCAAAATCAATGGCGCGGATGCCGACCGGGAAGAACCTGCGGCCTTGGCAGCACTCTATCCAAAAACATTGGTGGGGGAAGCCGCTGGCAAAATAATCGGGCGAGAAATCACGGAAACAGCGTCGTCGCTTGCGCCACTCATTCCGACCGAAGCGGAATGGAGCGGTGCGCCTCGTCCACATACATTGTTCTCTTTACCGACGGGCAAACTGATTGGCGTGGATTTCTTTGATCGGCAGGTGGTGAGTTCGCCGCTCGTGTTAGCTCTGGCGGCCCCGCGCGGGGGCAAGAGCGTCTTACTGGGACGCATCCTCAATGATGTGCTGGCGACGAAGGCGCGCGCTTGTGTGCGCGCGGTAGATTTTGGCGAATCGTTCGCACCGCTCGTGGATGTGTTACACGGACGGCATCTGCGCTTTGCTATTGGCTCCGAGCGCACGATTAACACCTGGGATTATGACGGTTTGGCCGAAGGGATTCTGCCGGATGAAGTGCAAGTCGGCTTCGTCGTCGGCGATCTCATGCAACTCGCGCGCGTGCCGGAACAGGATTCGTTGGCCGAAGATGTCCTCACCACGCTCGTCAATGAAGTCTATCGCAATGAAGTGCCACGCAATCGCCCTGGCTTGCCCAAACACGAACCGCGCCTTTCGTATCTTGTAGATGCGCTCACCACCTGGTCGTTCAAAGGCGCCGCTGCCGAACGTGCAGAAGCACTGAAACTCGCGCTCACACAATTCGTCGGTCACAGTTTTCTGGATGCGCCGACTCATCCTGATTTTGCCGGAACCTCACCGCTCGACGTCTATGAACTCGATTCACTGGAACAGTTCCCCGAACGAGTCCGCGAATCATTGGCGTATCGTGCGGCGGCGCGCGTCTTGCGGGCGATTGGACAACTCAATGCCGACGGTACTCGTTCTCCAACCTTGCTGATCTTTGATGAAGTCTGGAAGATCAAGGACAAATACCCACGCATTCTGGATGTGATCAAACGCGGTGCTCGCACGGGCGGCAAAGAAAACGTCATCACCATTCTCGCCACCCAAGCCTACGAAGATTTGTCCAGCATTCCGGATATAGCGCGCACCGCTGGGGTCAAAATCATTGGCAAGCAAGTGGGCGACTATGCCGACTTGGTCGCCGATTCCGGTCTCGCCCCACAAGCCGCTGCCGCGATCAGCGTCATCAACAACGTTGCTGGTTCACACGCGCAATTCTTACTCGTGCTCGGCGCAGGTGAAGACAAAGTCGTACAAATGGTGCAATGCGATTTGTCGCCCGTCGAACTCTGGACGTTTACCACCAACCCCGATGAACGCAACGCCCGCGCGCGTGTCCAAACGCTCTGTACTCATTGGCCGCTCGTGAAGGTGATCGCGTGGCTCGCCGAATATTACCCGCTCGGACTTACCGGAGCCGGGCTGGTCAAAATTGATGAAGCACTCTTGATTCAGGGTGAATAGAAAACCACGGGGAGCACGGGGAATAGGCCATAAGTTTCAGGCTTTTTTCCCCGTGTGCCCCGTGGTTCAACTGGAAAGGAACGAACTCATGAACATTCACACGACTACGACAACGCTCAAATCATTCGTACTCGGTTTCGTGTTAGCCGCGCTCTTACTACCCGCACCTGCGCAAGCGCAATGGACGGTGTTTGATCCGGCCAATTACACGTTTCAAGTCACCAAAAAACTGGAAGAATTCAATCGCTGGATAGAAACCGTGCGACAGTACACGCAGATGTATGAAAACGCCGTCGGGCAATTGACCAACCTCCAGGGCATTCTGAAAACAGTAGATGATGCGCTCGCGAATGAACGTCAGATGCGCCGCTTTCTGAGCTACTGGGGACAGGCGGTGCGGCTCGTGTTTCGCGTCAAGAATCAACTCGTCAATCTTGTCACGGGAGCCGCGCGCGCTGTCCTCAACATTGCCCAGCGGCTGAAGAATGGCGTCTTTGATCCAGCCGCCGACAAACGCGATTTCGCCGAGTATTTGCGCTATGGCATTGGGCGCACGGCGCAAGATACAGAAGCCGAATTCGAGCGACTCAAGCAGATGGACAACCAGTTGGAGCGCCTGGAATACGATCATCAGCGGGAAGCCGAACAACTCGCCGAACTGGCGGCGCACATCACCGCGAAAAAAGAAGAATTGGAGCAACTCAAAAATTGTGAGGCTTGTACGGACAAGGATCGAGATATGGAGCAGTTATCGTTTGAACTCACGAAGCTGGAAGAGAAAGCCGCACGCACCGAAGCCGAAGTTAGCCGTCTCTTTGACGCCAAAGTCAAACGCACCGAAGCCATTTACAAGATGGAAGAAGAGCGCCTGCACTTCGGACGCAATATCTACAATATGAACCAAGCCTGGCGTGGCATTGCCGAAGCCACCCTCAAACTGCGGGAGAATCTATCCAATGCACCACAACCATAAATTACACCGTCCCGTTCTGTTTGTTGCAAGGCCACTGGCATTTTTCCTCGCGCTCGTCACACCGCTCTGGGCGCAGGGGCTACCAAGCGGTGGCACTGATCCTGGTGACCCGCTCGTCAATCTGGTGCTGGTCGCGGAAAAGTTGCTGCCAAAATTGCAGGAAGTGATTGAAAGCCCGCTCGTGGCCGGGTTGGAGAATCTCGCCTTCTGGCTTTCGGTGATCGTGATGATGCTTTCGTTCGCGCGGCTCTTTCGGGAAAACGATGGCGCAGGCAAAGATTTGTTCTGGTGGTGTATTCGTCTGGGCGTCATCTTCACGATGTTTGGGGCGGGACGCACGATCATCAATACGGCGAGCCAGATTGGCTATGACATCATCAACGTCACTGAATTTCGGAAAGTCTTTTGGGATGCGGAACTGGAATTCAATACGAACTACCAGAAATTCACCGAAGGCATGTTCATCGTTAAAGCGGTGACAAATAACCCGGACGAAGCCATCGGCGCGCTCACGAGTGAAAACACGAACTTCCGCGACATCACCAAATTGCTGGACGTGTCGTCGTGGAATCTCGCCAACATTTTCATCGGCGTCACCTTGGGACGGTTCCTGCTCGAATTTGCGCAACTCTTTTTGGCAATTCTCAGCGCGTTGCTCACGATTGCGCTCCGATTGTTTGCGCCGTTTGCCATTGCGCTGGCGATTGACCGCACGCTCGCACAGCGCATCTCCTATCCCTTTGCGTGGAGCGCAGGCGTGTTCACGATGGTGACGCCGCTCGTCAGTCACATTCTCGGTTTAGCCGTGTACAGCGCGGGCAATCTCGCCTTCACCATCATCAGCCCGGCGACCGGAATTTTTTCATTGGATGAAAACGGCGCGATCACAGGCGATCCGGCGCGCATCACCCAAGCCGTGTATGCCTGCATCATCGTGATGGTCATGATGATGCTGAGTTCGTTGCTGCTCTTAGCCTCGCCCTACATCAGTTACAAATTGGCGTTTGGACAAATCTTTGAAGCGGTCTCGACGACGGCCTCTGGTTGGATGGGAGCGTTTGCCGCGACGGGCTTGGAAATCGCGGGGATCAAATATGGCACGGCTTTGCAGCGACAAGCCGCCGAGACACGCATTGAAGGTCAGTCTCAGGCCGAACAAACACGGGCGACCGCGATGAAGGACGCGAGCAATGTGACGAGTCGGGCGCAACAAATCCTGGGAATGCAATCGGCGGCGGCGAGTCGTTCGCAGGCATTGGGCGCAATTGCAGGCGGTTACGCGATGTCAGTGCAGATGGCACAGGCACAACGTACCGCGACACAGGGACTCATTGAACAAGCGCGCGTGCAGCAGGTCGCCAGCATTCAAGCTGACAAACGATTCGGGCAACAACAAACCACGATCCAAAGCCAGCAGACGGAAAGCGATGTGCGCATTAACCAGGATGAGCGCAATCTGAACACGTTCGCGAATCGCTCCATGGATTGGGTGGATCACGGGGCTGGAGCCGTCTCTTCTCTGGGAGGGCAATCGCTGCCGCTCTTACCCGCCGTGCGTGATGCCGCCAAAATGATGACGGCCCCGGCGCGCGGCATTACCGAAACGCTCATCACCGACACGATGACCGATGCGCGCGTTGGCAATGTGCGCCACGCCCGTACCGGTACGCAGGATAATTACGAAACGACCGCCCAGATGCGCATTGGTACAACCAATCACTATGCCCAGGAAGCCAGCCAAATCGCCGCGCGACAAGCGACAGCCAACATCGCGGCAGCCAAAGCGAATCGTGATCTCGCAGCAGGCGGGGTCGAACGCGGCTATCGCCAACAAGTGCAGGGCATCAACTCTGCCTATCAACTCAATCTCGAAGCCAATCAACTCAACTTTGCTGGCGCTTTGAAGGCGGCTGAAGTCGTGCAGGCTTCCGGCTTGAAAGCGGTCAAGCTCGAACAAATGTCGCAGATCGTCACCACCCTCAGCCGAGATATTGCGCGGCGGGCAGAACAGACTCTGACGATGCGGTATTGAGCAAAATTTGAGCGGAGAGCAAAATGCAAAATACGAATGAGACAATTGAAACGACTAACAACAATATTACTGTGGTTAGTACGCCTGTTCATGAAACAGGAATCTATACGCTGAGCGAAGCGGCTCTGTTGAGTAAATGCAGCTACTCCACAATTCGCCGCGCGGTCGAAAGCGGACATCTAGCCATCTCATATATTGGGAATCAGCCACGAGTCATCGGAGCAAAATTGTTGGCGTGGATTGACGCTGGTGGCCTGACGGGTCGAAGTAAGGCAACTATGTAAAAGGATTCACGGTACATTTCTACCAAGATATGTGGGCTTAAAAAGCTTGCTATAATAAGGTATATTTGTGAGAGGCAAGCAGCGAGGAAGGCTAACCACGCGACAGCCCAAAGATATTTCTAAATTCTCATGTGGGACAATAAGTGGGACAGGAACAGAAAAGGCTTCCAATCGGAAGCCTTAACTTATTGATTTAATTGGTCGGGGCGAGAGGATTTGAACCTCCGACCTCTCGGTCCCGAACCGAGCGCTCTACCAGGCTGAGCCACGCCCCGACATTGCGAATGGCTGTATTATTCGGGATTACAGCGAAGGGTCATCTTACGGAGTGGCTTTCGGATTGTCAACCGGCTCGATATTCTTTTTCGGCCCGACTTCGATGGAAACCTGCACCAGCCCGGCGCGTGAGAGCCGCACATGCTCGCGGCTGGTTTCAAGGTCAATCTGAATTTGAAAGCTGCTTTGCCGCCCTGACAGTTGGATCGTTTCCGTGAAAATTTTAGTCACACCAGTGACCCGTGATTCGGGGCCTTCGATCTCAACTGTGCTCGGCTCTAATCGTGTACCCAGTCGTTCAAAGCCATCGGCCAAAGTTCCCTCAAATTGCGGCTCGACGGACACCGTTTTGCGGAGAGTCGGTTCAAGTTTCAATTCTACTTTCCCCGGCTCAATCCGTCGCACCTGCACCTTATCAGGATGAAGAACATCTGTTTCTTTTAGCTGAATCACACGTTCCCCGGCGGTTTTACTGCTCATATCCGCTTTGACTTCCAATTCGTTGGCCGTGATCCCCTGCACCAGATCGCGCGGGCCACGAAGGCGTAAATTCACTGCCGAGGGGACCTCGCTGCTGATTTCCAATCCGGCGGGAATGTTCGTAAACTCCAGTGGCACACCAACCAGCATAATATCCCGATCGGGTTGGCGCGAAACGATAAACACCAGAAAAGCGACTCCCAAAGACATCAGCGTCAGCCGTCCATTTTCTCTGGCATTTCTTCGGACCCAATCCCAGGAGCGTTCCAGCGGATGAGCATTTTTAGCGGCGGCGGCGGCGGATTTCCAATTCAAGACTTAACCTCCTCTGGCAATTTTTCCCCGAATGGCTCGGAGCGTTCCTGGATGCTTCTGATGCTGGTCTGCCGCTCATCAAGAATATTTTGTATTTTCAAATCGTGATCGCGCTCTTCCGCTTCGAGCGCTTCGGCTTCTTCGTCAGTGTGCCACGGCTCCAACGCCTGTTGAATCAAGCGACGCAAACGTGGTGCATCCAGTTCGCGTGTTAACCGCCCTCCCACCGCAAAGGAAATGGTTCCCGTTTCTTCCGAAACGACGACCGCGCAGGCATCTGTATCTTCCGTAATCCCAATCGCGGCACGATGTCGCGTGCCTAATTCCCGTGCGGTGCGGGGGTCCTGGGTCAATGGTAGGAAGCAAGAGGCCGCTGCCAGCCGATGCTTACTGATAATGGCGGCCCCATCATGCAACGGCGTATTCGTATTAAAAATGGTCACCAACAAATCGTAGGTCAGTCGCGCGTCCAGTCGAATGCCACTTTCGATATAGGTCTTCAACCCCACATCTCGTTCCAGAATAATCAAGGCCCCGACCTTTTCGCCCGCCAAATCCATTGCCGCCTGGACAACATCGTCATACCAACTATGTTCATGCGCATTGGCGCGGCGACGTACGCGCGCAAAAGGCTGCCGGAAATTTTTGCCAAAATGCAGCAAAGCGGCGCGCAGTTCACGCTGGAATAACACGATGATGCCGAACCCCAAATACATCACCGCATTGCGCAGCACCCATTCCACCGTATCCAGCCCAAACCACCGCGCGACTTGATACAAAATCGCCAACGCGACCAATCCTGCTGCCATCTGCACCGCGCGTGTCCCTCGAATCAACCGCAAAACCTCGTAAGCCAAAAACGCAACGATACAAATATCAAGCAGGTCTTTCCATCCGATAGTCGGGAAGAAAGATCTGAGTTGAAAAACAAGTTCAGACATGGGAATCAATGCCAAGTTTGTCTTCTGAAAATATGTTACGAACGATGCTATCTAGCGGTGCAAGGATAACATAGAACTATGGCCCGGAAATACGAGGACTCCGCAAAGCAATGAAAAAAACTTAACGTCACCCCACAGATGAAGATAAGTGACAGAATTTATATGGAATGAAGAATCGTCATTTACTTTCCATCAGAATTCTCTGATACGTTTGCCGCGCGTGATCGTAGGCTTTTTCAGCCTCACCGCGTTCCCTGGCCGAAATCTTTGGCGCTTTTTGTGTCCAGCATTGATCCACTGCTTTCAGGCACCATTCCGCGCTTTTTTGCGACGCACGAATCGGTTGATTGTTGACGAGGATGAAGATTGGATTTGTGTGCGACGAAGGAAACACGCGCAAGGCAACCCAACTGCTTTTCGCAATAGGGATGTCAAATTGCAAATCCTGCATCTTTCCATCGGCCACAATGGTTTGCCGCGCGACCGCTTCGCCATTGACGATCAATTCCACTGGCACTTCGCGTGATTGCCCGATGCGCGCGCGCTCCAATTCCCAGTATGGTTTTTGATCAAGGCGACCCTGCTGAATGGCTTCGACCTCTGACATTTGGCGCGCTGCTCGACGGCCAGCGGTTTCGTCGGTTCCAGTACGTAAATCAGGATTCAACTGCTCATCCAAACGTGCGGCCACTTTCGCCGTCACGCGCACCCTTCCCGGCTGACTCAATTTCACCTCGCTGTTGTTCGTACCCATCTGCACACCGTTGACAGCAAAGTCGAGCAGATGGCTTTTGCCGTCGGACACATAATTGCGCCCCATTTTGATTCCTTCCACCCAGGCTTCGTAATTTAGTTTTCCGTCGAGTTTCACGTAACTGCGACCTAAGCCGACGCGCTCGCCGTAAATGCAGGGGAAGTCGGTCTCGCCGCTGATGCGCGTGCGAAAACCTACATTCAAGGTGTGATACCAGATGTTCAGCTCCCACGGCGCGGGCGTGTCTACGGTCGAGATGAAATCCACGGCGTCGTGCGTCACATCTACGATGTATTCGTTCGCGCCAATGCCGTCAAACTTGGGGACTTCATAGCTCGGCAATGCGCCGGGTTTAATTTCCAAGCCCCAGCCCGAATGCGCAAAGCCGACAACTGCGCCCTGTGCTTTCCCCCATTTGAGAATTGGCAAATCCCACGTCGGCCAATCTTCGATGACTTTGGTGTTCGGATAGTCCTGCTCTTTCAGCCGCAGCATCACGAGATGCCCAGTATGACTTGACGGAAAGCCTGACACCTCCAAGTCATAGCGCATCAGGTAATCGGGTTGCGAAAGCTTGTTGTCTTTAGCCTCAAAAAATTGTTTCTGGTAGTAGTAACACGGCCCCCACGTCAGCACGCTGCCAATCTTCAAATCTTCGCCGAGAATGTGGCGCATCATATCGTCCGGCTGCACGCCCTGCGACGGCGTTTCGTAGTGCAGACAACCCGCCGCGTGAATGTGATGATCGCCCGAAATCCAACCCAATTTGGCAAGGTCAATCCAACGTTCAAGCTTGAAGCCGAGCGTCTGCGGTTTGCCCGCAAGCACGTTGACCGTTTGCGTTTTGACCAGATATTCCGGCCCACGCGTGAATTCAATTTGGTATTCGCCTGCGGGTAATTTTACCTTTTCGCCATGACTGCGATAAATCTGTGGATGAAAGTGAAAATCGGGCGCAAGCCGCTTGGCCTGCGAAGGATAAATATGACCTTGCTTATCCCGGATGATGAACGAAGCCGTCGTCGCTTGCCCCTTTTCATCTCGAACATTGAAAGTAACTTCTGTCGAAGGTTTGCAGGTGAACAAAATATCCACGTCATTGCGAAAGCCGATGTCCTGCGAACCTTGCCCCACGTTAAAGCTCACCTTCGCTTCACGCTTGCCCGCGTCGCGGCTGTATAGTTGGATGATTCGGTATTCCAGATTCAACCCCGACAATTGCGGCTTCATCGGCGGCTTTGTGTACATACTCAAATCCAGCCAGCGATCTCGGACATCGCTGGGCTTGATGGTTTGTTCGGGGCGTGGATTCGTCGCAAAGCCACTTTTCCCGCGCGAATAAACTTTCAGCGCATTCACGCTTTCCGCTTTGAGTTCCGCCGTCACACCTGCTTCGTTGTGAATTTTAACGAGGAACGTGCGCCAACCGTTTTCGACGAGTTCAGGTTTGGCTTTTGCTTGCGTAACTTTGACGCGACTTTCGGGATTGATATGAATTTCGTAGAGGCAATAGCTGTCGAGAATATCCTGAATTTGCCGTGCCGCGTTCGCTGCATCGGGCTGGGTGGTCGCGCGTTCCAGAGCTTGTTTATCCGCTCGACTGAGCGGCGCACCAAGATAGTCGAGCGTTTCGATCAGTCGTCTGACCTGGGCGGCAAGCGGTTGCAATTCGACCTGAAGCACAAGCGAATCCGCGCTCGAAACAACGGTAAAAAAACAGACACAAACACAATGCGCAAGTAAACGGTGCCAGGATTTCATGTGGTTCCTTTCTGTTGACTCAAGCGGCCTGAATGCAAGGCAAAAATATAGCTTTCGAGAAAAAGGTTTTCCGGCTTAACCACGGGGAACACAGGGAACACGGGGAAGGAAAAACCGGCAAACGCAAGCAATGACAATCTTTGTGCTGATCTGAAAACCAAGAGACTCCCCGTGCGCCCCATGTTCCCCGTGGTTTTCTTTTTCTTAAACGCTATAGCATTCTTCTCAGGCTTCCCTATTGCCGGGAGGCCCAGTAAGCCCAGCCATAAACGACGGTGCAATACGTCCAAAAGCAGACAAAGAGAATGTGGACCAGGGTTTCGAATCGCTTGCCACGCCATAACTGAGTGTCGTAGACAAAAAACTGAAAGAACAACCGAACTGCCCAAAAAACAGTGAATCCCAACAAAATCACTTGGGCCAAACGGCTTCGACTCAACAATTCATCGCTGCAGAAAAACGTCAGCGCGCCGAACATCAGCACGACCAGTGCGATGAAAAAGGTATGCACCTGCATCAATTGACGATTGAGTAAAGAAAGCCGTGCGAGTTCAACGGCCCAATCGCACCACCGGGGCAAAATAAGATGCACCAGCGCCAACAGGATCAGCACGATTCCAATGATTTTCAGGTGAATGACAAGATTCATTGTTTGCCCAAACAAAAGGCGCTCACAAAAGGCGTGAGTTTCAATTCGCGCATCACGGCAAAATTCGCAGATCGTGCTGTATGCAACCAAACGGAATGCGCCAGAAAGTGCCAGGCACCTGGCCCAAAGGCCAGAAAGTTCGGCCAATCACGTAAATGCTCTACCACAATTACTTTGCCTTGTGGTCGCAACACGCGATGCAATTCGGCAAAAAATGAAAGACGCGAGGCTTCGGCGCGCAATTCATGCGCAGTAAAAATCACGAAGACGACGTCGCAGCTTTGTTCCGTCAGCGGTAGCTCTCGAAAATCGGCAGAGATCGCGGGCAACGCTGCGAGCGTCAAAGATCGCGCCCGTTTGATCGCCGGCTCAGTCATTTGCGTCGGCTCATAAATATCTAAAATCTGCCAATGCGAGTGCGGATACAGTTGCATCAGCAACCCGCTCGTTTCGTCCAGACCCGCATGGATATTGACGCAAACGGACGGCGACGGTGCCAGCAATTCCCGCAGCCATTCAAACTGATAGAGCGGCGAACGATCATACACATAATGCGAAACCGCCAGCGAAGCGACGCCCCAGAATACCGTCACCAGGATCGCGGCAATCAATCCAACCCGCAACCACATTGCTAAATCCATCGTCCGCAACAACACAATCCCCGTCACGCTAAGCGACAAGGCAGCGGCGTAAAACGTCCAGTTATACTGAAAAATCTGGATTGCTCCCTGATATGAGTGGCGTGTGATTTTACCGTTCATGTGGTTTTGATTTGTTCGACTACGCCACGTTCCCAAAGATACGGAATATCCGTGACGTAAAACGCGCTGGCCAAAATTGGCGTCACACCGCGAAAGATTGGATGCGCAAAAAACGTCGCCTTTTTCACTTCGACCGTCGCCAAACACGGATGCCATTCGCTGCGCACGCCTTTGATGATGATGACAGAATTCGTTTGGCGTTCGTAACTGAAGGTATGCGGCAACGGCCCGGCAAAGCGCAACGCCGCGCGCAAATCCGGGAACGGCGAACTGGCGGGCAACGTCGCAGCGGCCTCGGACACATCGGCCACCACGTGCAAGTCCGCTTCCGCCTGAGGCGTGGTAATTTGCAGTTCAAATTTCTCCGGCGCAAGGCTCGTCATCTGCACTATAGCTCGGCAATAATTATAGCTCGTCATCAGATTGCCAAGCATCGCCATGCTCGTTTTGTTGGTATCGCTGCGCAAAATTTTCAGCCCGCGCAAATTCCGCCCCGCGTGATTTTGATAGCGCGTGAAAATGCGATAGCCCGTCAGAAAAAAATCCTGTCCCAGAAACGCAGGCATAAAACTCGGTCGCAGTTGTTTGGTTTGCACCATCGCAATCGCCACGAAGCCGAAATCTTCGTATGTGTCCAGCGTCATTTCCGGCGTCAGCAACGGCGTCAACACGGCGTGCGGCAACGCGTACGTCAGCACCAACGAAAAATCGAAGTGCGCTTTGGTGGCAAAAGGATGCCGTTTCAGTAAGTACAGCATGTGTCAGCCCCGGTGAATCCGAATGAATTTATAAAAGAGGGAGCGATCCATCTGGCTCAATTTCTGCGACCTTTCGTGCTGATACGAAAAGGGGTCGTCGAGCCAGGCTATGATGTCCTGCGATGGCGGAAAAATCCAACGAAACCAGATCAAGGCATCATTGTTTGCGACGAGCCTGACACATTCATCAGATGCGACCTGTGCGCGGCAACTTGACTCAGCGTTATTTCACCACGCCGCGCTGCGAGGTTTCGATGAATTCAATCAAATAGTCAATCTCGGGCAGCCCTGTCATTTCGGCTTTCAATCGTTCAAGGGCTTGGGTGGTGTTCAGTTTTGAGGTAAGCAAAATGTGGAAGGCGTGTTGGATATGGCGGATTTCTTCGTTAGTGAACCCTTTGCGGCGCAGGCCGATGGTGTTTGCGCCGTAGCAACTGGCGTGATTGCCAACGGTACGAGCGTAGGGCAACGCGTCTTTGACAACAACCGAAAAGCCGCCCACAAAGGCATGGCGTCCGACACGACAGAATTGATGAACGGCGCTGTACGCCCCAATGGTTGCGTGATCGGCGACTTCGACGTGCCCCGCGAGCGTACCAGCATTGGCGAAAACGGTGTGCGAACCAACGTGGCAATCGTGCGCGATGTGCGCTTGCGCCATAAACAAATTGTCATTGCCAACCGAAGTCAATCCGCCGCCGCCCGCTGTGCCACGATTCATCGTTACATATTCGCGGATCACGTTGCGCTCGCCAATGATGAGGCGCGTTTCCTCGCCTGCGAATTTCAAATCCTGCGGCGGTTGTCCAATCGAAGCGAAGGGAAAAACCTCAGTGCCGCTGCCAATTTCGCACGGGCCTTCGATGACGACGTGTCCGGCAATTTTGACGTCGTCGTGCAAAGTGACGTGATCGCCGATCAATGAATAGGGGCCGATGGAAACATTATTGCCAATGGTGGCAGTGGGGCTGATGATGGCGGTCGGGTGAAGCATAGTGCTGAAAATCAAGCGGCAAAAGGCAAATCAGGAAAGAAGAGGGAGGCACAGCTTTCATCAAAACCAAAAGCAAAATAAAGTGCTGACCTTTTGCCTTTTGCACTTTACCTTTTGCCTTTTGATTTACTACGGCTTGGGCTTATCTGCGGTCACAGATGTCACCACGGCCTCGCACACCACAACTCCATCCACATAAGCTTTTCCGCTCAGCTTGCCGTAGCCGCTGCGATATTTGATGACTTCAATTTCCAGGCGCAATTGATCGCCGGGCGTGACAGGTTTGCGAAACCGGGCCTCTTCGATGGCGGCGAAATACATCAATTTGTTTTCGCGGTCAGGAACTTCGCGGAACAACAAGACCGCGCCAGCCTGTGCCATCGCTTCGATAATCAACACGCCGGGCATTACTGGCGCGCCGGGAAAATGGCCCTGGAAAAATGGCTCATTCATGGTCACATTCTTGATCGCAACAATGCGTTTAAGCGGTTCGATTTCGACAATGCGATCAATTAATAAAAACGGATAACGATGTGGAATCAGGGATTGAATTTCGAGAATATCCATAGTCGGTGGTCGGTGGCTGGTAGTCGGTGGTCGGCAGGAACAAACTACCGACTACTGACTACTTTTTTCTAGTTTTTTCACTCTCTCAAACAATTCTGGCAACTTGGCAATCAGAGCCTGAAGCCTGCGCCATTTCATATGATCCTGCACCGGCAAACCGCCGACGATCTTGCCCGCTTCGACGCTTTTGGTCACGCCCGTGCGAGCCGTCACGATGGCGCGGTCACCGATGCTGATGTGTTGATTCGTGCCTACTTGTCCGGCAATGATGACGTTGCGACCAACCGTTGCACCGCCCGAAAATCCAGTCAGTGCCGCAACAACCGTGTCTTCGCCAAGATCGCAATTGTGGCCGATTTGAATGAGGTTATCAAACTTTGCGCCGCGTCGAATCCGCGTTTCACCAAAGCCTGCACGGTCTACGCAACAATTCGCGCCAATCTCAACCTCATCTTCGATCACGACCCGCCCGACTTGCAGGAGCTTGTATTGATGGCCTTCTTCGTCGGGCGTGAAGCTGAAACCATCCGCGCCAACCACAACGCCGCTGTGAATCCGGCAGCGTGCGCCAAGCTCACAATCATCGTAAACAGAAACATTGGAAAAGATCACTGAATCATCGCCAACCCGGCAACGATCTCCGATGACGACGCCGGGATGCAGAGTCACACGGTCACCGATCATCGAATCGCGCCCAATCGTGACACGCGGATGAATTGAACAATCTGCCCCCAGCGTGGAACCTCCACCGATTTGCAAATCTTCAGATACACCACGCGCTTCATACGGTTTGGCGTGAAAGGCCTGGATGGCACGGGCAAAAGCGAGCTTCGCATCTTTAGCGAGAAGTAGCGGAGTAGCAGCTAAAGCCTCATGTTCTGCCAATCGGGCGGGCAGAATTAACGCCGCTGCAACGAATTCATCTACGTGTTCCAGCCAATGACTCAGCTTCGTAGCGTCAGCAATAAACGTGATTTCACTTGCCGTCGTGGCTCCCAGGGCGGCCACCCCGGTTACTTCGATAGTGCCGTCGCCTCGTAATTCCGTCCCTATGAAATTGGATAATTCGGCAAGGTTCATTTGGGCTATAAAAAGTAAGCAGTAGACAATCGGGCGATGCCCTTACTGCCTACTGCCGACGATTACCAATCACGGATAAGCTACTTCTTCGCAGGTGCGGCGGAGGCCGGAACCGGATTTTTCGCGTTATATTCTTTGATAAAATCTGACGTGATGTCGGTTGTTGGCATCGCCCACAACAGGAAGCGTTGTTGTTGCGCAACGACCCCGTCAATCACGACCGCAATGCCTTTGGATGAGGCATATTTGTTGAGCGCATCGCTGATTTTGGCATAGACCGGTTGAGTGGCTTCACCGACGCGTTTTTGCGCCATGGCTTCGTAATCTTCAGCCATTCGCTTGATCGTTTTTTCCAAATCGGTGGCTTTCTCAACCCATCCATCGCGGACTTGCGCGGTGACGGTTCCACCTTTGGTTTGGATGTCATTCTTGATCGTCGTGAATTCGGCCTGTTTGGTTTCAATCTCTTTGCGCTTCGGGTCTAATTCGGCAGCTAAGGCTTCAAGCTTAATGCGGAGTTCACCAATCTCGCCATCAAAGGCAGAGGAATTGATGATGGCAATTTTACCTTCTGCCCCCGTGCCGCCAGCCGGTTGGGCTGCGCCTGAAGCGGGAGCACCACCAGTTGGGCGGGGCGTTTGAGCCGTGACAGCAACGGCTAAAAGCGTCAAGATAGCGACTGACAAGAAAATCTTTTTCATATTTCTTCTCCTAGTAATTTGAATAAGTGCGTTATGGTTTCGGTTTGGCAGTGGAAGGCGCGCTGGCCGCTTGCGGTGCAGCAGGGGCAGGATTGGCTTTATTGTATGCGGTGATAAAATCCTGCGTAATTTCCGCCTTTGGATCAATGTATAGAATTAAATTTGCTTCGGCGACAGCCAGCGTGCTGAAAACAATCGTGATGCCTTTTTCAGCGACATATTTATTCAGGAAATCATTGATCTTGCCATAAGTCGGGCCAGTCAGTTCTTCCTCGCGCTTTTGAATATCGGTTTGTGCATCTTCTTGTTTACGCTTGCCGTCTTTGGTTAACTGCTCAATATCTTCCTGCAATTTACGAACTTGTTGCGGCGTCATTTTTGAGCCATTCTCATCCAATTGTTTTTGTTTGGCTTCAATGGCGGATTTCATTGACGACAGCTCATTCATGCGGGGCGCAAACTCAGCATTCATTTTGTCGTAAAGAACTTTTAGTTGACCAATCCCTTCCCCAAAAGCAGCAGTGTTAACGAACGCGATCTTGGGCTTAGGAATGTCCGCACCAGCAGCAGAAGCAGCAGGAGCGGTTTGACTTGTTTTGGGGGTGGGGGTTTGTGAAAATGCTGTCACTGTCAGCAGCAACAACGTCGGGGCTAACAACAAACGAGTGTGATACTTCATACAAAAGGTTCTCCAATCAAGAATGTGCCGTAGACCGCATTGAGCCTTCGGGGTCACCAACATCATCAGCCTTTGGCAGGCATTTGTGAAGCGATTGGCGCAGAAAATCGAGCGATAGCGCAAAAAAATCAGCGCAATCATTAAACCGCTACAAGCTGTAAAATCAGGCGGCGCTAATCCTACAGTCAGCCGGCGTCCCCACTCCTTAGAACGTTCGCCCGACGGCAAAGCGAATCGCCGTCCGACGCTCCAGATACAACGTCTTTGGATCAAAGGGGTCTGTCCGAGCATTAGGATTGTACGCGAAAATTAAGCGGAAAGGGACATTGAGCATCGGCACTTGCACGCGAATTTCCGCCCCTAGCGAAGCACGTATATCCGAAAAGACTTTGTCCTCGTTTTGTGTCAAGCGAACGATGTCATAACTGCGCGATTCGCCAAACAGGCGGACACCACGAAAGCCTGGTGGAAGCGCTCCACCAGGAATCGCGGCTTGCGCGAGTTCTTCTGCTGTCGCGACACGTCCCGATGGATTCAAAATGACAGGATCGGCAATCGGCTGCTCCAGGAAGTTAGAAACACTCAACTGATCGTTTTTGAATTTCCGCATATTGAATACCGTACCGATGTCCGCGAAAGCAGCAATCGCTAACGCGCTAAAAATCGGGACACGATATTCCAGGTTGTAAACCAATGAGGTATCGCCACCAATGGGAGTGAAAAATCCGTTGGCATACGCAGGGTTTTTCACGACGTTACAAGTGGTAGAGGGAGTTTCCGTGCAAGTACCGCTTGGCGATTCGTAGGTAAATTGGCGTAATACATTCGGGGCCAGATAACCTGTCGGCGCATCAATGTATTTGGTGCTATCAGCCGGATCAACGATCTGTGCCTTGACGTTGCGAGTCGAAAGAAATGAATCAATTCTTGCGACCGGCGAGATGGAACGGATGTTGTATCCACGAATGTCGTATTCACCGCCGAGGAAAAACCGCTCGTAAATCGGAACACCACCCACAAACGCCAGCGAATTTGCATTGAATCTCTGGCCAAACGCCATTGCGTGTTGCCCTAAAAACCGCATCCCGATGACGTGGGGCTTATCCGTATTTCGCCGCAAGACAGGCAGGAAGTATTTAAAATCCAGCGTGGGCGAGAACACATTGACGTCGCCACCCAACACACCGCCTGACAACTGGAAATTCATCATCACGCTCATCCCGCGTGTTGGGTCCAGATACGAATTGCGTGTGTCGTAGGAAATATAGGGCGAAACCCGGCTCGTCAAAATCTTTGGCTGTGAGAAGGTCACAGGAACGTCGTTCTTGGGATCGCCGTCGGTGTTGACCTTCGGGTCTTCGGTTTTGTTTGTGCTTAGCGTGTAAGAAAGACCAACGCGAGCAAATCGGGAAAGTTTGGGGAATCGCTTGGCACCAAATACAAAGAAGGGCGCAGAGAAATTAATCGTTCCGCCCGCTGTACTTTGCGAAAAGAGCGTGTCCGCATCCAGGCTCGACAGCCCGAACAAGGAGGATTGCAACAACGCCGCGTTATTAAAATAGAAACCGGAGCCGACGAATTGGTATTTCGACAAGAAGAGGTTCACGCTCATGCTGATGTTCTTGCCGAGGAAATATGGCTCGGTAAATCCGACGTTAATCATTTGCTGGCGATTGCCACCGTTGAGGCTGACTTCCAAAGTTTCGCCATAGCCTAAAAGGTTATTGGTCGAATAACTCAAACCGAAAAAGCTGCCATACAAACCAGATACACCACCACTCAGGTTGATAGATTGGCGACCGCGTTCTTTCACCTGTAAATCAATATCCACATATTGATCGCGGTCATTGGTGCGTGTAATCGCATCCTTATCTTTGACTTCCTCAAACAACCCTAATTGATTCAGACGCAGGATGGAAATATCCCACAAACGCTTGCTGTACGGATCGCCTTCGTTGATGGCGATTTCGCGGCGCATCACGTTATCACGGGTATTTGAGTTACCGATGAATTCCAGTCGGCGCAGCGTGTACTGCTTGCCTTCATCTACGCGAATAGTAAAAGCGACTTCGCCTTCCTGATCGTTTGTGTCAGTAAATTCCGGCTCCAACTCGGCAGACGCGTTGATGTACCCGCGATCTCCGTACAAAGCTTTGACACCATCTTTTTCGTAAATTCCTTTGCGGATGGTTTCGGCATTCGCGTATTCACCAACGCGCAAGCCCGAAAACAAACCGACTACACCCGGCTGAAATAACGTGACGCCTTCTTCTTTGACGGATTTCACTTTATACCGACGTCCGACTTCAATCGGCACAGTGATTTTCAGGCCCGGCCCTTTTTTGCCAAAGAGAGGCAAGCCGCTGACGGCTTTTTCAACGCGTTGGACTTCCGGCTCGCCAATGCGGGCATTCAAATAGCCTTTCGAGCCTAAAAACTGTCGCACGTTCTCAAGGTCGTATTCGAGCTTCGGTTTGAAGTAGATGTCTTTGGATTGGAACGAGGCAATCAGCCCGGATTCCTTGACCACTTTCATCGCACCTTTCAAACGACGCTGCGAGAATTTATCGGTTCCTGTAAAAAGGATGTCTTTGATGCGGACGCGCGGACCTTCTTCGACATTGAAAATCAGGGCAATCGAAGTTTGGTTAATCTCTTCGATTTCGATGTCCACTTTAGCGTCAGGATGTCCTTTTTCAGCCAGCACCTCACGCAACACGATCCGAGCACCGTTGATTTTGCCTGGATCGAATTGGGTTTCTTTGGTGACACTGACGCGCCGTTCTTTAAACTTCGTAAAGAGTTCGCTTTCGGTGGCAGACTTCATCCCGCGATATTGTAAATCACGAATGATGGGATATTCCTTGACCTCAAAGATCACGATCTTTCCGCCTTTTGGGCCATCTGCCTCCAGCACCTTGCTCCGCAAAGGATCGAAAAACCCTAAATTCAGAAGCGATTCAAAATCGCGTCGAATTTGATCCGGGCTGTAACGATCATCTTTTTTGGTCTGGATGCTGTATCCCAAGGTGTCTTTGGGAATTCGGCGATTGCCCCGAAACTCAACGTCTTCGATCAAAACGTCCTGAGCGGAAGCAGGTTGTTGAGCCAAAACAGGAAATGAAAAAATGAGAATAAGTAAGCTACTTAACAACAAGGTAATGCGCTTGGGCATGCATTATCTCCAAATTAAACTTGCGGCGTGACAAACGTGCCTGATGCCCGCTTCACTCAAGTCAACCCACATCCAACCGATCTTACCGAACTGTGACTTGATGAAGTGTGACATGAAATATCAAGAGCTGGCAGTAAACAAGATGGCGCATTATACGCGAAGAAAAAGGGTAATGGTAGGGGGAGAGGTTTCAAGCCAAGAATTAAAGTTATCTGAGAATATCCTTCCCCGCCTTGTAAACTGCCAGAAAATTAGCCTTTAGCCTATTCTGGCAAGGATTTTAGTGATTGCCTCCTGAAAAATTTCCGGCCCTGGTAACAGGCTCACGATCAAAAAAGCCTCACGGGAAAAGTCAAAAAAGTATCCGGGATGCACCAAAATATTGTCGTCGGCCACCAATCGCAGCACTAATTCTTCCTCCGGGCAATGGCGTGGGACTTCAATAATCGCGCCCCATCCGCCCTCCATTCTGAGTAAGCGACAAGCTGAATTTTCGACCGCTTGCGCCAGAAAACTGCGATTGGTTTTGGCTCGGTTGAGGATTTGTTGCTGGATAAGAAACCGTTGCCGGAACCATTCCGGCGCAGCGCATTGCACCGGAGTATTCACAGATAAAAAGGTGTCGGCGATTAGTTCCAACCGGATTTCGGCCTCAGAGCGTACCGCGCCCGCCCCCTGCACCACGATCCATCCGAGCTTCATTTGGGGCAATCCGAGCATTTTGGAAAACCCATTCAGCACAAAGGTCAACCCCGACGTTTTCGTAAAATCAGTGACGCCATCGGCGTCACCATCTAAGTTGTAATCGTTAAAAACCTCATCCACAATCAAGGCCAATTGGTGTTCCTGACAAAATTCCTGGAGTTGCGCGTATTCTGATTGTTTGAGATAAGAGCCTGTCGGATTATTCGGGTTAACAATAATGATCGCGCGCGTGCGCGAGGTGAGAGATTGCCTCAAGGAATCAAAATCCAGACGCCAACCGCGCGGATGTACATAGTGCAATTGGTATGGCTGTAATTCGATGCCCTCAAGCGTCGCCAAAAATTCAAAGAGTGGGTAACTTGGCTGCGGGACTAAAATCGTGTCGCCCGAATCGGCCAGCAGTTTGAATAACCACGAATACGCTTCACTGGTGCTGGCGGTCAGGAAGATGTCCGCTGGATCAATGGATTGATGGCGCGTTTGATAATATCCGGCGACCGCCTGACGCGCCGACAGCAAACCACGCGGGTGTGGGTCGTAACGTAATGCTTCCGATTTCGCCAAGGCGGATAAAAGCTCGATTGGATACACAAAACCGCAGCGCGTCGGATTGGATTCGGTAAGGTCCAGCAGCTTGACGCCCGCGCGTTTTTTTTCTTCAATCAGTTTCGCAAGCTGATTGGTTTCCAAATCCCATTTGAATCGTGTAGAGAACATGTTAACTCGAATGCAACAACTCGGAGCCTTGCTGTTATTGAGCGTGCTGCTCGTTGTTGCCGTGTATCGTTGGTTGACATTGCCCGGTTAGTTTTTTTTCGACTTGTAAATCCTGTCGGATACTCTTTTTATCCAATGAATCCAGAACCTCTCATCGCCGTCGTTGGCCCGACCGCTTCGGGCAAAAGTGATCTTGGCTTAGCTTTGGCCGAGCAATTCAACGGCGAAATCATCAACTGCGATTCAGTGCAGGTCTATCGCGGCATTTACGTTGCCACCGCCAAAGTTCCCATCGAAGAACAACGCGGCATTCCGCATCATTTGATTGACATCGCCGAGCCAACCGAAAACGTTACCGCCGTGCAATGGGCCGAATACGCCCGCACGACTATCGCCGAAATCGAAGCGCGCGGCAAGCGAGCCTTGCTCGTCGGCGGCACAGGGTTTTATTTGCGGGCGTTGACGACGCAGTTTTTTGTGGCACCGGAGATTGATGAGACGCTACGCCCGCGCCTGGTAAAATTGATGGAGCGCAAAGGGGCAGAGCATTTGCACCAATTGCTCCGGCGTGTTGACCCCATCACCGCTCAACGCTACACACCCAAAGACTGGTCCCGTGTGTCACGAGCGCTGGAGGTTTATTTTTCCTCCGGTAAACCATTCTCGCAGTGGCAGGCAGAAAGCCCCAGACAACCAACGCCAGAAGCCGTGCGACTCCACTATCTGGTTTTGCAACCGCCTCGTGAAGAACTCTACGACCGCATCAATCAACGCGCGGATTTGATGATCGGGCAAGGCTTGCTCGAAGAAATTCAATCGTTGCTTGCCACCGGGGTTCCGCCCGATGCCAAGGCGTTCGGGGCACACGGCTACAAACGCTTCGTTGAATATCTGCAAGGCCAACGCACGCTCGAAAGCGCCGTCGAGCAAATGAAACTCGATACGCGCCATTACGCCAAACGCCAATGGTCGTGGTGGCGTGCGCAAACAAACACGCATTGGCTGAACGGCTTTGGTTTTACAGAACAGGTGATCGAAGAGGCGCAGCAAATTGTCAGTTCGTTGTATAACTCGTTCGATTCATCCCAACGCAAAGAGGAATTCAGATGCTGACAGAACGCACCTTTAATGCAGGCCCATTGCAACTCAACTACATTCGCACAGATAACACGGACGCGCCGCCGCTCCTGTGTTTGCACGGGGTCACGCGCGGGTGGCAGAGCTTTTTGCCGTTGTTTCCAACGCTCGCGCTGCGATGGCAGGTGTATGCAACCGATCATCCCGGTCATGGTAAATCCGGGCGCGCCGACAGTTATCGCGCGGCGGATTATGTGCCAAGTGCAGTGCGGTTTTTGCGCGAAGAAATTCAGCGCCCCGCCATCATCTATGGGCATTCGCTTGGCGCAATGGTAGCCGCCGCCCTCGCCGCCGAAGCCCCCGAACTCGTGCGCGCCATTATCCTTGAAGACCCGCCGTTTGAAACGATGGGAAATCGCATCGAACGTTATGTGATGTATCCTTATTTTGTCGCGCTTGAATCTTTGGCACAGAATGGGGCGAGCAATGGCCTGAGTCTGTCGCAATTGGTCGAAGCACTCGGTGCGATTGAAATCACCACCACGAATGGCCCGACACCGCTGCGCAACGTACGCGATGCGTCGGCGCTGCGCTTTACAGCCAAATGTTTGCAGCAACTTGATCCGGCAGTGATGACGCCGATTGCGCAGGCGAGGTGGATGCACGGCTACGATTTCCGCACGATCATCGCGCGCATTCAATGCCCGACGCTGTTGATGCAGGCGGACGCCAATGCGGGCGGAATGTTAACGGATGACGATGCTACATTGATGGAACAAACTGTTGCCGATGTCACGCGCGTCAAGCTGAGTGGCATCGGGCATCAGATTCACACGATGGCCCCGGATGTGGCATTGCGACTGGCGCTGGGATTTTTGGAATCTCTCTGATCTCAGCTTCAGGCCAGTTCATCTCACCGTTTGTTTTCCAGGTTCGCCCATTCGCCGGATTGAATAAAGCTGGCCCAATAAAACGGGTGCTGCCGTGTTTTTTTCTGCAACATTTTCAATTGCACCTGGCGCAAGGCTTCGCTGCGGCCCAGGCCCTGTTTCAGGCCCGTGTAGTATTCGATCATCCATTCTCGTGTCGCTACATCATCCACCGGCCACAGGCTCATCACTTGTGTCTGCGCACCGGCCAGCATCAATGCGCGGCGCAGCCCATACACGCCTTCGCCGTTTTTTACTTCGCCTACACCTGTATCACAGGCAGAAAGCACCACCAATTTCGTCCCCCAAAGATTCAACCCGGCAGCCTCTTTAGCCGTCAGGACGCCGTTGTCGCCGTCGCTGCGATGTTGATTGAAGCCCGCTAAAATCAGGCCGGAGCGCAACAGAGGGTCCTGAATTTGCACTGCATTCTTATCACTTTTCGCGGTCGCATCTTCCAGGAAAAAGCCGTGTGTAGCGATGTGCAAAATGCTCGGTGCGGAAACCTGTTGCAACGCGGCTTTCGTCGCTTTCTCGCGGACGAGCAACGAAGATTGTGGGAGTAATGTTTTGATGGCTTCAGCTTCTCTCGCCGTCTCGAACAAACGATCTGCGCTCCATTGTCGAAAATCTTCACTGCCCGCGCGCAGGCCCTGCACGGCGGCGCTTCGGCGCTTCGATCCTCGCATCGCCAACGTCATCGGGTTCACGCGCGGGTTCAGATCAAAGTCAGGGTCGGCCAGAATCAACGGCTCGCTCTTTTGATTGCGCGCGATTTGCAAGCGCAGCAGATCGCGCCCACTGGTCAAATAACTAATCGCGTAGCGTTCGATCAAATACCGATTTTGTTCATCCACTAACGCCGCAAAGGGCAGCAGATTCAGCATTCCATCCGGTGAAATCAACAGGTGCGGCGCGTCTGTCAGCAACGGGCGCAGCGGCTGCATCACCTTCTCATCCACATTGCGCGCGAGTTGACGAACATCCGGGCGACCGGGATCGCGCAGGGCCTGACGCAGGGCTTCGATGGCTTGGTCAATGACGGCGGCTTCACCCAACTCCTTCCATCGAATCGTGCCATCCGAATTCATCACATAGGCTAAATAATGCTTTGGCGCAGCGGCCTTCGCGCTGAACTGATAGGGCTGATATGCAGCAAATTCGATGAGACTTGTTTGGCGCGGCAACGCGGCCTGGATGGCGGTCAGCGTGACTGGTTGCGAATCCGAGGAAAACTCAGCACTGCGGCGGCTGAGGTCCGCTTCAAGCGTGTCTATTTCACCTTCGAGTTGTTTTAATTGGGCGCGGTACCGTTCCGGCTTTTCGCCGCCCAACCCGCGAAACGTCAGATTAGCCAATTGTGTGCGCGTCACTAACAACCGATCAAAAAGCTTTTGTTGTTCGGCATCTGCGTGGCGGCGAAACGTCGCCACCGTATCCGACATCGCATCTAATCCTCGCCCTTTGTTGCGCAGCAACGCAGTCAAAGCAACCTGTGCGGCTTCCTGACTATCCGACAATCCCCAGGCGTGCAAACCAAGCGTCGCATTGACAGCATTGGTAAATAACGACAGATACGCCTGCTTTTGCCGCTCAGAACCCGCAATCAAATTACGCCGCAAATTTGTTTCATTGATTTCGTTCGCTTGTATTTGATAGCTCAGGGCCTGTTTGCTGTCGCCGGTCTCCTGATACAACAGCGCCAACGCACCAACCGTTTCTGCAAATTCTGGATGATGATCGCCGATCAGTTTGCGACGCATCTTTAAGGCGTCTTGAAACAAGGATGCCGCTTTGGCATAGTCGCGTTTCTTTTGCGCGGTTTTTGCCAATCCATTCAACGAATAGGCAACATTGACGTGTTCCTCGCCCACAGATTTTTTCAGCAGCGCCAACCCCTGCGAATAATAGTCTTCGGCTTTGGTCGCCTCGCCCTTGTTATAGTACACATCGGCCAGCCGATTCATCGCAGCGGCAACTTCGGGGTGGTCAGGAGAAAACACCTGCTTGCGCATTTCTATCGCGCGCAACCAATAGAATTCGGCTTTTTCGTAATCGCCTTTGTAAAAATACAAGCCACCTACGTTGCCAAACATCACAGCTTTGGCACTGTTGACCTGCTCCTTGCTCTTTTCCAATTCGCCCAAGACCTTGAGCCAGAGAGCTTCCGCCTGTTCATAATCGCCGCGCTCCAAATGAATGAGCGCGATGCCGTTCCAACTGTCCAGCAAACTCGGACTTTTCAGTTTTTCCCAGATGATCTGGGCCTGGCGATAGAGTTGTTCGGCTTTGACATAGTCGCCCGCCTTGTACAGAAAGGCAGCGAGATTCGTGCTGGACGCGGCAATGCCCGGACTGTCCGGCGGCAAGTTTTTTTGTTGAATCGCCAACAGCCGCTGCATTATCGCGGCGGCGGTCCGGTAATCACCTCTTTCGTAATACACAATCGCCAGGTCGTTGATCGGTAAGACAGTGTCTAAGGTCTCTTTGCCGTATCTCATTTCCAACAAAAAGATGGCGCGTTGATAGAGGGTTTCGGCTGTATTCAGGTCAGCCTTGCGTTGCGCACGCAGCCCAATTGCTCTGACCAGCCCGGAATACCAGGCCAGCACATTCGCCGGCATAGCACCGAGCGCAGAAGCATCTTTTCCGAATTGCTGTTCCAATTGCGTCAACGCCTGATCCTGGGCCGCAATCGCTTCATTGGTTTTCTTTTGCGCCGCCAATTCCAGAGAATTTAAATACAGATTGAAAGCTGCCGCGAGCGCCACGTCCGCAGGCGTGGCCGGGCGTAACACGTGAAGGGTGATTTCATACGCGCCGGGTTTCGCGCTGGCATCCGGTGATTGCACCACCAGTTGATAGTTCCCCGTCGTTTCAGCCACAAAAGAAAATACTTCCTGCCCTCTGAGACCATTGCTAGTGTTTACTTTCGCCACCTGCTTCTGCTCCGGGTTGAGCAAACGCAGCTCGACATTGATGCCTTGCTGTTCGACTACCAAATTCACAAATTGCTGTATACCCAGCGTCAGCGGGTATGAATGCGATTGCCCGCCCGTCAATTCGCGCTTCAAGGGTTTGCCGAGTTCCAGCGGCGCATCCTGGGCATAAGCAGAAATTGTCAAAATCACGAAGAAAAGGAAGGATCGGGTAGCAGAATACGCGAGCATAAGAATGGCTCCGTTGAAAGTGAAAGGACGTGTTTGCAAACTCAATGTTGGGATGCGGAGGCCTCGCTGTGTTGATGACGTCTCCAATGTCAAAGCTGTCATTTGAACTTAGAGATGCTTAGGAAACACCGCTTCCAAACGGGTGCGGTTCCACACCAAAAACCAATTCGCTAAAAACTACGGCTTGACGACCTTGAAGGAATATTTGCGAAGCTCTTCGACTTGCCCGCTGGCCGTGATGCCGCTCAGTCTCACAACGTAATTACCGGGCGACAGCAATCTAGCCCGAAGGCTGACATCAATGACGCGCGCTGCCGCGCCGGTTCGGGCTTTAAGCCTGCCGCTTTTCCAGCGCAATTTTTCATCCGCCTGCGTCAGAACCTCGGCTTGATACGCTTGGTACTCGTCTTCCGGCGCGACAAGGTGCAAGACCGCATAATCCGTGTTGGCCGCCATTGCCAGCTCAGTCGTTTTGCCGATCCCACGCGTTTGGGGCGTCAATTCTACATGCAGAAAATTCGGCGCATCAACCGAGGTTTGTGGTGGGGTCTGCTGAGCGGCGAGTTCCTGTTGTTGCTTCAGTTGTTCTAATTGCTGTTGGGTACGTTTGAGTTCCTGGCTTAGTTGTTCGGTCGTTTGGCTATTTGCAGTGCGCTGTTGTTCAAGCTGCGTTTGTAATTCCTGTTCGCGTTTTTGCAGCGCCGCGCGTTCGGTTTGTGAAGCATCAATTTGCCCGCGCAGCCGTTGCATCTCGGTGAACAGCCAGCCGCCCGCCAGCAGTAATAACAAGGCCGCCGCCGCCATTCCCCATTGCATCGTCAGGTTTGGCAAGGTGAACAAATTGCGCAGCGATTGCCACCAGGAAGCGGCCTCGCGGTCAGATTGCACAGCAGGTTGGACAGGCACGCGCGCTTCCGCCGGAGCAACCGTTTGTGCCACTATTTGCCGCTCTGCAAATGATTGCAACGAGCGGGCAAATTTGACCTTTTCCTGCCGCCGGGGCGAGGCGAGGTAATACGTTTCAAATTGCGCGAGTTCTGTTTTTGTCAGTTCGTTTTGTAAATAGGAATCTATCAAATCGTCCTCGACAGCCTGCAACTGAACAACAAATTCATCGTCAATAAAGCTGAGTTCATCGCATTGCTCGACCTCTGCCTCCGGCAAACTGCCAAGTAAATACGCCCGCAACAAATTGTCATCATACGTTGCATTCATAACAGTCCAATCTCCGCTTCCATAAGCACCAGAGACAAAAACCTTTCATTCGCACACGCAATGCGTCACACAGATTCGCAACTTGTCGCGCACGCGGCAGGCTTTGATATTCAGCGCATTGGCCGTCATGCCGCGCTCCGCCGCCAGGGTTTTGCGATTATCGAGCTTCGCACGTTGTTCGCCGTGGTAATACCGCACAATGAGTTCCCGATCATCCGTCGGCAGCTTGGCAGAACATCGTTCGAGACAGCCCAATCGTTTTTCTTTTTCTTCCTGTTCTTCGGTCAGACCCGCTGTGACGCGCGGGTCTTCGGCAGGCTGCTTGGCGAGTGGCGTCTCGTCCAATTCGTCCTGCGTATGCTCCGGGCGACGCAAATATTCGTGAAACACAAAGCGAGCGGTGTTGTAGCAGATTTTCGCTGGCTCGGCGTCAGCGTCTTTGCGTTTTTTTTCCACCCACTTCATCACACGATTGAGCGTTTCATCAGCCAATTCATCCGGGGTGCGGCAGTTTTTGCGGTCAAAATACGTCACCAAACGCTGGCGCATTTCCTCGTATTTTTGGCCTTGTGAATCGGTTCCGCCATCCAACCAACGAAGTAGGCGGGCAAAGGATTCCGGCGTTGCCTGCCAGGGACGCGCCTCGTTGCCAAGACCAAGTTGATAGTTGATCGCTTCTTCCACCGCTGGTTTCTCTGTTCAGACGTTCGGCGTTTCGGGTCACAGATTTCTCGTGACCACACCTTACTTTGAAGACAGACCGCACCAGCCGCCGCATTCAATGGATCCGCACGCGCTGATTCGATCCGTGTCAATTGGGGGAAAATCGTTATTAACCGCTAGATGGGCAAAAGTATCGCACGCCAGAGGGGAAAAGAAAAACGACGCGCCTCAAGTCGGGAGGAAATAAAAAGTGATGCCAAGAATCGTATACACCGCTAACAACAGCACGCCTTCCATCCAGTTTGATTCGCCGTCCTGGACGATCAAGAACGCGACCGCAGCCGAAATAACAATCGCAATGACTTCCATCGGAGTGAACAGCAAATCCATCGGGCCTTTGGTGACCAGGTAGCTGGCAAAAACCAGCACTGGCGCGACGAACAGCGCGATTTGCAAACTTGATCCAATCGCAATGTTCAGAGCCAAATCCATTTTGTTTTTCATCGCCATCAGAACGGCGGTCGAATGCTCTGCCGCATTACCGATGATCGCCACGAGGATCACGCCGACGAAGACTTCGGTCAGCCCAATGGATTTGGAAGTGGCTTCGACCGCGCCAACCAGGAATTCGCTCATCACGGCGACCAACGTCGTCGCAATCAATAAAATCGTGATGGATTTGCCGCGACTCCAACTATGCGTGCCGAGTGCTTCTTCTTCGTCGGCGCTATGCTGACCGGCGTCACCGACATACAAATGCGCATGCGTCTTCAGCGAAAAGATCAAGCTCAAGATGTAAACGATGAACAGGACGATGGCGATTTCAAGGCTCAGGTTTTGCTCTTTGACATTGGGATGATCTTTGACAAGAAGGTGAAAAATCGCGGGCAAGACCAACGCCGCCGCCGACAATGCCATCAACGTTGCCCCCATTCCAGCCGCCGTTTTGTTGAATTTTTGCGTCGCATGTTTAGCCCCGCCTGCCAGCAAACTTACGCCCATCACTAGCAAAATATTGCCAATGATTGAACCCGTAATCGAAGCCTTGACCACATCAAACAGCCCGGCGCGCAACGCCATCAACGCAATAATCAATTCCGCCGCATTGCCAAACGTGGCGTTCAGCAACCCGCCGACGCCTTCGCCGAGCGTTTCAGAGAGATGTTCCGTCGCCTTCCCCATCCACCCGGCTAACGGAACGATGGCAAGGCACGAGGCAACGAAAACCGCTACGGGATTGGCGTGGCGCAACTCCAAAATGACGGCAACAGGAATGGCAAGAAGTAAGTAATTGAGGAAATTCCTGGGCGCAAAAAATTCTTTGAGCATAGTGAACCTGCGTTGAATGACAATGTCAGTTGAGTGCGGCATTATAGGCAAAATGCACACATTAGCAATTCCGGCAGCTCTTTGTTAAGCTGTTCCACACACCCTGTTGCGTGGCGATATTCGTGATACATAACACTTCTTTGGAGGAGGAACCATGAGATTTTACCATCGTATTCTGTTTGTTCTGGCGGCAGTCGCGCTGCTTGGCTTTGCCATTGATTCCAATGCCCAAACCAAATCAAAAGCAAAAGCACGGAAGAAAGTGACGCCCGTGAAAAAAACTACAGCGGCCCAGCCCGCTGCTCCTGTCGCCCCGGTTATTGCCAAAAATACTGAAATCAAAATTCGTTTGAGTTCAGACATCAACACCAAAACCGCGCAAGACGGCGATAAATTTACGGCTGTCGTCTTAGAGCCAGGTCAATATGCCGAAGCGGTGGTTGAAGGTCACATCGCCGCGATCAAACAATCCGGCAAGTTAAAGGGTAAAACCGCGCTCGCCCTGACCTTCGATACAATCATCCACAAAAACGGCGCTAGCGCACCGCTGGCGGCCCAACTCGTCAAAGTTTACGACGCCGAATCCGCTAAAAAAGTTGATGCGGAAGGCAATGTGGAAAGCGGCGATAAAACCAAAACCACCACGATTCGCACTGGCGGAGGCGCAGCCGCAGGCGCCGTCATCGGCGGCATCGCTGGCGGCGGCAAAGGCGCGGCGATTGGCGCGATCATTGGTGCGGTGGCCGGAGGAGCTTCGACCTACATTCAAGGCTCGAACAAGATTCAACTGGATCGCGGCACCGAAATTTTGATTGTAACGATTAAGTAATAACGGACGTAGGAAATAGGATTTAGGAAATAGGATTTAGGATTTAGGGGTTGCACAATAACTGCACACTTAAAAACTAACCCTTATCCTAAATCCTAAATCCTAATTTGGAGGAACAATGTCTGATCTATCTCTCACCCGCCGCGATTTTATGAAGCAGACAGGAGCTGCATCATTGATCGGGGGAGCAATAACGACAACCACTTCGTTCGCACAACGCGTGCCTGACCCGCCGGGCAAAAAGCTGGGCTGGGCCATCGTGGGACTGGGCAGTTTAGCCATCAATCAAATCCTGCCGGGGTTTGCCAAAAGCGAAAAATCCAAAGTCACCGCGCTCGTCAGCGGCAACCGCGAAAAGGCGGAGAAGTTAGCGGCAAGATACGGCGTGAACCCCAAAAACATCTACAATTATCAAACCTACGATCAGCTCAAAAACAATCCCGAAGTAGACATCATTTACATCGTGCTGCCCAACGGGATGCACGCCGAATACACGATTCGCGGCGCACAGGCAGGCAAACACATCCTGACCGAAAAGCCGATGGCAAACACGCCGAAAGATTGCGAAGAGATGATCGCCGCCTGCAAAAAAGCGGGCAAAAAACTGATGGTGGCCTATCGTTGCCGCTATGAGCCATTCAATCAAACGCTCATCAAATTGGCGCAGGATAAAGAATTGATCGGGCCGTTGCGCGCCGTCATCAGCGACCACGGCTTCAACATTGGCGATCCGAAACAATGGCGCTTGAATAAAGCTCTGGCAGGTGGCGGCTCGCTGATGGATATTGGTTTGTATGCGCTGCAAGCCACGCGTTACTGCACGGGCGAAGAACCTACTGAAATCAATGCGATGGAATACACGGATCGCAACGACGTGCGATTCAAGGAAGTCGAAGACATGATCAATTTTCAGTTGCGCTTTCCAAGCGGCGTGCTGGGCCAATGCACTTCCAGTTACGGGTATTACGGACAAAATCACATCCGCGTGGTCGGCACCAAAGGCTGGGTCGAGTTGGAACCGGCAACAGGTTACACGGGCGCGCGACTCCGCATGAAAATCGGCCCGAACCTGACCGAGCGCGACATTCGCCCGGTAGACCATTTTGCCGCCGAGATGGATCACCTGTCCGAATGCGTGATGAACGACAAAGAGCCACTGACGCCCGGCGAAGAAGGCTTGCGCGATCTGAAATATATGATGGCGATTTATGAGGCCGCCAGAACGGGCAAAACGGTGAAAGTGTAAATGAGGACTTAGGATTTGGGATTTAGGATTTAGGCTTCGTTTGGCGAGCCTTTGCTATCGGCAAAAACTCTTCTTCTAACTCCTAAATCCTGTCTCTTAAATCCTAACCTCAATGTCTCTCGAACGATATTCCCGGCAAATTCTTTACTCCGGCATTGGACAAGCCGGACAGTCACGGCTCGCCCAATCGCGGGCGGTCATTATTGGCTGTGGCGCGCTTGGCGCAATGCAGGCGGAAATGCTGGCACGGGCAGGCGTCAAACGATTGCGCATCGTAGACCGCGATTTTATTGAAGAATCCAATCTGCAACGCCAAATCATGTTTGAGGAACGCGATGTGGCGGATCGCTTGCCCAAAGCCATCGCCGCGCAAAACCGTATCGCGCGTATCAATTCAGACGTTGACGTAGACGCACGCGTCGTAGATGTCAATTACACAAACGTCGAGGAACTCATTCACGATGCAGATGTCGTGCTGGACGGCACAGACAATTTCGAGACGCGTTACCTGTTGAATGATGCGGCAGTGAAGCTTGGCAAGAACTGGATTTACGGGGCGGCGGTGGGTTCCTACGGGGTGCAGATGACGATTCGTCCGACCCAAACGCCGTGCCTGCGATGCGTGTTTCCTGAAGTTCCTGCGCCTGGTACTTCACCCACGTGCGACACAGCAGGCGTCATCCTGCCGATCATTGCCACCATCGTTTCATATCAAGTCACCGAAGCCTTGAAGCTCCTGACCGGGCAATTCGACAAACTACACGGCAAGTTGTTGCAATTCGATGTGTGGGAGCATCGCATTACGCAAATCAAACTAGGTCAGCCCGAACACGATTGCCCAACCTGCGCCCGACGTAATTTTGAATTCCTCACGGCCCATGCCGGGCAATTGGTGCTTTCGCTCTGTGGCCGTAATGCTGTACAAATCTGTCCTGCCACCAAAACCATCCTTGATTTCAAGCCATTAGCCGCGCGGCTTAGCAATTCCGGCGAAGTAAGCTACAATCGCTACCTTTTAAAGTTCGCGGCAGACGGTTATGAGATGACGATCTTTCCTGATGCGCGCGGCATTATCAAAGGCACAGACGACCTCGCCGTGGCGCGTTCGCTCTATGCCAAATACATAGGAGCCTAGTGATTTTAGATTTTAGATTTTAGATTTTAGATTGGCAGAAGATTGCAATCCAAAATCCAAAATCCAAAATCCAAAATCCAATGAGATGCCCGTTACTGAAATCACCGTTCCCTCTTCGACCTCCAACCTCGGAGCCAGTTTTGATACCTGTGGATTAGCGTTGTCGCTCTATTTGCGACTGATGGTGGAGCCACGTCCAAGTGGTGTCGAAATCACCTTGTCGGGCGAAGGCGCAGACCTGATTCCGCGCGACGAATCGAACTTTATCTGGCAAGTAGCAAACTACGTGGCGTCAGAGCGGGGGCAAAAACTGGGCGGCGCAAAACTGCACGTGGATTCGCAAATCCCGCTGGCACGCGGCCTTGGCAGCAGCAGTTCCGCAATCATCGCAGGCATCTCGGTCTATGAGGTCTTGTCAGGCGAGCGTTTGAACGAAGAGGATTTCTTTCGCTATGCGATGCACTACGAAACGCACGGCGACAATCTGGCACCGAGTTATTTGGGCGGCCTCGTGTTGGCGTGCGTGCGCGACGAAGGCGAAGGGCGATTTTCGCTGCTCGCGGTCAAACGGCATTGGCCGGACGAAATCAAAATCGCTATCGTAATTCCCGATTTTGAAATGGAGACCGCGAAGATGCGCGCGGCTTTACCCCGCGAAATTCCCTTGCGCGATGCAATCTTCAACATTCAACGTGCGGCGTTGTTGCAAGCCGCAATTGCCGAAGGCCGCTACGAATTATTGACCGAAGCTTTGCGCGACCGTTTGCACCAGCCGTATCGCGCGCCGCTTGTACCGGCGCTCAGCGAAGTGCTGAAATTGAACGAAGAACGCGACCGCTTTCCAGGGCTGCTCGGCGTAGCGATCAGCGGCGCAGGTTCGACGATGATTGCCTTTACGCTCGGCAACCCTGCTGGCATTGCTAAAGCCATGAAAACGCGCATCGAAGCCTGTGGCATCAGCGCCCGCACAATGGAAGTCAACGTAGACAATCAAGGACGAACCATTATTCAAAAGGAACCCTCATGACTCGATATTTGCTGACGATTCTCACCCTCATCGCACTTTGTGGCAGCGCCCTGGCGCAAGCTAAAAAAGCGCCGACCAAAGGCAAAAGCCCTGCGCCCAAAAAAGGCGCGGCAGCCAAACCAGCGATTGAATCGCCCATTAGTAAATTGGAAAAGCAATTCTTTGAAGCCGTTGGCAACCAGGATGCAGCGACGCTCGAACGCATTGTCGCGCTGGATTTTCTGGGAACAGAAACCAATGGATTGCTGCTGAATAAACAGGACTTCATTGCCCGCACCAAAACGGTGGCCATTCAAACCGGAACACCCGAAGACATCAAAGTTCGTTTGGTGGGGACAACCGGAATCGTGACCGGACAAATCAATTGGAGTAATCAAAAACCTAATCGTTTCACGGCGGTTTGGTTGTTGCGACAGGGCCGTTGGCAATTGGCCTCGTGGCAAACTACAACCTTGAATTCCGTCATCTTCATAGCCCAAAAACTTGCAGGAGGAATGAAAGTGAACTCAACACCATCAGGATTGCAATACATTGACGAAGTCGAAGGCACCGGCGTAAGCCCCCAGCCCGGCCAGATCGTCCAGGTCCATTACACTGGCACCTTGGAAAATGGCACCAAATTCGATAGTTCTGTGGATCGGCGTCAACCGTTTGAATTCCCTATCGGCGTGGGCCGCGTCATCAAAGGTTGGGACGAAGGCGTGATGACGATGAAAGTCGGGGGCAAACGCAAACTCGTGATCCCGGCAGAACTCGGCTACGGTTCACGCGGCATCGGCCCGATTCCACCAAATTCGACGTTGATTTTTGATGTCGAGTTATTGGCAGTGAAATAATTTCGGATTATGTCATCACTCACTAAAATTCCGGCGGGCGTGCAGTATTTCTTCGATGAAGAAGTACGTTTGCGCCGCCACGTCGAACAACAGGCGATGAAAGTCTTCGCAGGCTGGTCGTATGACGAAATCATCGTGCCGATGTTCGACTATCACGATCTGTTTGCGCGCGGAATGGGCGCAGAGCGGGCGGAACGAACGTATCGCTTCACCGACCGCGATGGCGCGTTGCTCGCGTTACGACCCGAAATGACCTCGCTCGTGGCGCGCACGGTTGCGACGCGATTTGTGCAACGTGCGCGCCCAATTCGTTTGTGTTATTCGGGCGAAGTCTTTCGCTACGACGAGCCGTCCGAACGCGCCGCGCGCGAGTTTCATCAACTCGGCATTGAACAAATCGGACAGCCTTCGCCGACCGCCGACATCGAAGTGTTATTGATCGCGGCGGAGCTACTGAAAACCATCGGCCTAGACGAGTTTCGCATCACGCTGGCGCATGTGGATTTCTTCAAGGGCGTAGCTGAAAGATTCGGGAGCGACGAGGCGAAACGAGCTAACCTACGCGAACTGATTGATCGCCGCAACTCAATTGCGCTGGATCAATTTCTACAGATCAATGCACCTGACATTGCGGAAGAACGTCGCCAATCGTTTTGCCAGCTTACGCAAATCGCAGGCAAAGCCGAAGCCATCGCCAAGGCGCGCGAAACATTGCGTAACGAAACCTCGCGCACGGCGATTGAGCAATTGGCCGCGATTTACGACACGCTGTCGGCGCTTGGCCTGAGGGAGCAATTCGACATTGATTTCGGCGATGCGGGTGGCTTGGAATATTACACAGGCTTGACGTTCAAGGTGTATGTTCCGGGCTGGGGAACGGAAATCGGCAGCGGCGGTCGCTACGACAATTTGATTAGCAATTTCGGGAAGGCCGAACCGGCAGTAGGGTTCTCGTTTGCGCTCGATGGATTGGTCGGCGCGCGGCGGAACAAGAATATTGCGCTGGCCGCCGAGGCGAGCGAAACGATTCCACTTTCCGACGACCAAACGCGCACGTTTCAATCCGCACTCGCGTTGCGCAAACTGGGAAGGAATCTCAAACTTCAATAACAGGCATTCAGAGTTCACGCTTCAGCGTGGCTTTTCCGCGAGCAAGCCAAAGCTTGAACGCTGAACGCCTTTACGTTCTATGCTCACCATTGCTTTAGCCAAAGGACGAATGCAGGACGACGCGCTGGAACTCTTCGCGCGCGCAGGCATCGTCGTTGCAGAAGAAGAATTGAAGTCGCGCAAATTGTTAGTGCAATCCACTGACAACCGCTTTCAATTCGTCTTCGTCAAACCGGGCGATGTGCCGACGTATGTCGAATACGGCGTTGCTGATGCGGGTGTATGCGGGCGCGACGTGTTGATGGAAGCAAACGCCGATGTTCACGAACCGCTGGATTTGAAATTCGGCTATTGCAAAATCGCTGTGGCAGGCCGGAAAGAAGTCGTCGGGCAGGATTACAATTTACTGGCGACGGTGCGTGTTGCGACGAAGTATCCAAACATCGCAACCGAATACTTTCATCGCAAAGGCATCCCGATTGAAACCGTCTATTTGTCCGGCTCCGTCGAACTCGCGCCGTTGCTGGGACTGTCCGACCGCATCGTAGATTTGGTCGAAACGGGGCGCACGCTGAAAGAAAATGGCTTGGAAGTGATTGATGTCATCACTGAAACGACGGCGCGCTTGATTGTGAACCGCGCGAGTTTTCATTTGAAGCGGGATGAAGTGAGTAAGTTAATTAGCGAACTAGGAAACGTATTAAATAAATAGTAGCCGCGAATTACGCGAATATGGCGCGAATTACTAATAATTCGCAGAAATTCGCGTAATTCGCGGCAAAGGTTTTTATGATCGAAATTCTAAAACTAACTGATCCCAACGCGCCGCCGGATCAAAAGCTCCAACAAATCTTGCAACGCACCAGCGGCCTGACCGATGAAGTCATCGCCAGCACAAACACTATTGTCAATGCCATCAAACACAGCGGCGACGAAGCGTTGCTGGATTACACGGCGCGCTTCGATGGCGTGCAGTTGACGCCGGAAACAATGCGTGCGCCGCGTGAGTTGATTGAAGAACTCGCGGCGCAAGTAGATGCTGAATTGCTCGCCGCCATGCAAGCAGCCATCGCCAACATTCGCTTTTATCACGATCATCAATTGACCAAATCATGGGAGATTGAACGCGAGAATGGCGTGCGCTTAGGCCAACGCGTCTCGCCGCTCGAAATCGTCGGGTTATACGTTCCCGGCGGCAAAGCAGCGTATCCGTCAACCTTGATGATGAATGCGATTCCGGCGCAGGTCGCAGGCGTCAAGCGCATCGTCGTCGTCACACCGCCCGCGCAATTTGCCCAAGCGCCCATCATTGCCGCGACGCTCAAAGAACTCGGTTTATTTGAAGTCTATTTGATTGGCGGCGCGCAAGCTGTCACAGCGTTGGCGTATGGCACAACCACCATCCCGCGCGTAGACAAAATCGTCGGCCCCGGCAATCAGTACGTCGCCGCTGCGAAAAAGCTGGTCTATGGCGATGTGGATATTGATTCGATTGCCGGGCCGAGCGAAATCGTGGTGATTGCCGACGACACCGCACGTCCCGATTTCATTGCCGCCGATTTGCTTTCGCAAGCCGAACACTCCGAAGATGCTGCCGCAATTCTGGTCACGAACAGCGAAGCTCTCGCGGCGAAAGTCCAAGCTGAAATCATCAAGCAAACCGAGACGTTGCCACGCCGTGCGATCATCGAAAAATCGCTCGCGGATTTCGGCGCGTTGATTGTCGTCGAATCGCTCGACGCCGCGTGTACATTGGTCAATCGCCTTGCCGCAGAACACGTCGAAGTGATGACGGCGGACAGCGAAGCGACTGCCGCGCAGATCAAACACGCGGGTGCAATTTTCATTGGCGATTATTCGGCGGAAGCGGTGGGCGATTACTTTGCAGGAACGAATCACGTCTTGCCGACGGGCGGGACGGCACGCTTTTCTTCGGCGCTCGGCGTGTACGATTTTCTGAAGCGCACAAGCTTAATTCGCTACACGAGAGAAGAGATGCAACGCACAGCGCGCAGCATTGACTTGATTGCGCAGGCGGAAGGATTGCAGGCGCACGCGCGGGCCGCAACGATCCGCATTACGGAACAGTACCGCAAGCCGTAGCGAGCGTGTCTGGCAACCACAAGCGCACATAGCTTCAAGTCAACAGCTTCGCTTTCAGCATTCCGAAATCCAGCGGCTTGGTGAAGTAATCGTCACAGCCATAATCCACGGCGCGCTGTTGGTATTCGGCATTCCCATAGGCCGTAATCATAAAGACTTTCAGATGGTGATGCTTTTCCTTAACAGCTTTCAGTAAATCCAGCCCGTTCATCCCTGGCATGTTGATGTCTGACAGAATCAGCGAGACTTCGCCCATCAGTTGCTCCAACAAGACCAGCGCCTCTTCCGCTGACAGCGCGAAGTAAAACGCGATCTGCCCCGCGCGCACTTCGCGGCGGAAGCGTTGCTCAAAGAGCGTTCGCACATCGGCTTCATCGTCTACGACCATCACTTTCATAAAATGTTCCTCTTGCCTGCCATTTCTATTGGCGTTGTCGTGTCCCGTGTCAGTAGCCCGCGCGTAAGCAAGGGCTGCCTCGGCAATACGTTCTCGGCATCAACGGGCACACTGCTAATGCAGCCCTTGCTTACGCGCGGGCTACTAACACGCGCGGTAGGCGCACGATGAATTCCGTAAATTCGCCCGGTTCGGTTTCCACTTCCAACTGCCCGCGATGTTGCTGCACCACGATGTCGTGGCTGATGGATAAACCTAAGCCTGTTCCCTGCCCGGTCGGTTTCGTCGTGAAAAACGGATTGAAAATCTTCTCGCGCACGTCGGGCGGAATGCCCATCCCGTTGTCGCGGATGCGAATTTCGACCGCGTCGCCGAGATTGCGCGATTGCACGCGCAGCCTCGGCACAAAGCCTGCACCATTCTTTTTCGCTCGCTCGTTCACGGCGTAGCAGGCGTTGTTGAGCAGGTTGAGAAACACGCGGCTC
>JAEUQN010000380.1 GCA_016789725.1 Blastocatellia bacterium
AACATCCGCAGTCCATGGGCATGATGGGTATGCACGGCACCTATTGTGCCAATATGGCCGTTCACTATTCGGATCTGGTCATCGCGGTGGGGGCTCGTTTCGACGATCGCGTGACGGGGAAGGTGTCTGAGTTCTGCCCGTTTGCCAAAGTCATCCACATCGATATCGATCCGACCTCCATCCGGAAGAATATCCATGTCGACATTCCCATCGTGGGCGATTGTAAGGCCGTTTTGCGGGAGTTGAATCAAATTCTCCGGGCCACTGTGAACGGAAACCAAAAGGATCTGCGCAAGCCCTGGTGGGATCAGATTCGCGAATGGCAGCAGGCGCATCCGCTGGCCTATCAGCAGGAGCCGGATGGGGCGATTAAGCCGCAGCATGTCGTGAAGCGTTTGTACGAACTGACCAAGGATCGGGACCCGATTGTGGCAACCGACGTGGGCCAGCATCAGATGTGGACGGCGCAGTACTTCAAGCTCGCCCGTCCGAATCGCTGGTTGACCTCGGGCGGTTTGGGAACCATGGGGTTCGGATTTCCCGCGGCCATGGGGGCGCAGGCTGCGTTCAGAGATCGATTGGTGCTCTGTGTGGCCGGCGACGGCAGCATACAAATGAATATGCAGGAAATGGCCGCCGCGGTGGTGTCGAAGCTGCCGGTGAAGGTGATCATTCTGAACAATCGTTTTCACGGCATGGTCCGGCAGTGGCAGGATCTGTTTTATGAAGGACGGTACGCGTCGAGCTATCTCGACACCACCCCGGATTTCGTAAAGCTGGCCGAAGCCTATGGTGCGGTCGGCTTACGCGCAAGCAAGGTCGGGGATCTGGATGCCGTGCTGAGGGAAGCGATCGCGATCGACAAGCCCGTCGTCGTCGATGTGCCGACCTATCCGTACGAGAATTGTTATCCGATGATTCC
>JAEUQN010000381.1 GCA_016789725.1 Blastocatellia bacterium
TCGGCGAGGAGATCGTCCACGCCGGCTGGGTGTTCCACGTCGCCGAGGCCGACGAGCGCCGCGTGCTCAAGGTCCGCGCGACCCGTGAGAACTCCGCCGGCACCTCGGACTCGAACAGCGAGCTGACCCAGCCCGGCAGCCACGCCGACTGAGACCGACGGGCCGCGGCCAATCGGCCCGGGCCTTCAGCGCAGCATCGACTCGACGCACTGGTAGGCCGCCGGGCGGCCCCAGTCGCGCACATTGATGAATGCGTCGAGCAGCCGGCCGTCGCGCCCGACGAAGTAGGTGTCGGGCAGCTGCGTGGTGCCGAAGGCCTTCTGCACCGACTGCTGGGGGTCCCACAGCACCTTCACGCCGGTCGCCTCGAGCCCCATGCGCGCGAGGAACGGCGTCAGCTCGGCCGGGCTCCTGTCCATGCTGACCGCGAGGATGACCACGTCGTCGCGCCCGGCCAGGCGCTCGGACAGGCGGTCGAGCTGCGGCCACTCGCGGATGCACGGCTCGCACCACGTCGCCCAGAAGTTGACGATGACGAGCTTGCCCGCGAAGTCCGCCAGCGAGACCGGGTTGCCCTGCAGGTCCTGGACGGTGAACGCGGGCGCCTGACCCTCGCGCTTCTCCGGCGCGAGCGAGCGGCAGGCCGCCGCGCTCTGGGCGGTGACCGCCGGCTTCAGCGCCGAGGCGAACCAGAACACGAAGACCGCGCCGAGGCTGACGAACACGATCAGCGCGATCACCCCGGCGGCGCGTCCGCCCTCGTCCTCGCCGGCCTGCAGCGCGTCGGCCATATCAGGCCCCCGGCTTCTCCTCGGCGCTCGCCATGATCTTGGCGTAGACCTCGGACCTCGGGGTCCCGGCGTCGACGAGCTTCTGGGCCTTGGCCTTCTCCTCGTCGATCAGCGCGGCGAACGACTCG
>JAEUQN010000382.1 GCA_016789725.1 Blastocatellia bacterium
TGAAGCCTTCGAATGGCAGAAAGCCGACTTCGTCAACCAAATCCGGGGCAATCTCGCCGACCGCCTTGTGATGATGCAGACCTTGCAAGAACAAATAGACCGCTACGAGCGCGACATCATCCCCAACCAGCGCAAACGCTTCCAGAGTACTCTGTTGGCTTGGGAACAAAACACCGACGAACTTTTTATGACCCTCGATGCCTGGCTGGAACTCAAAATGAGCCGCCTCAGCCAACTCGACCTCCTGCAACAACTCCTGCTTGCCCGCACCGACTATGAAAAAGAACTGGAACAACGGTAAACTGACAACGCTTGGGCTGCTCGTGCTTGCCTTGACGGCTGCGGCCTGCCGACAAAAAAACGCCGGGCATGAAGGCCACATCCCGGAAGAAAAGACCGGGCACGAAAGCCACAATGTCGAAGAAAAGGCTGTGTACACCTGCCCGATGCACCCGGAAATCATCCGCGACGCACCCGGCAGTTGCCCTATTTGCGGTATGGATCTGGTCAAAAAAGTAGATGAGCATACCGGTCACGCTGCCGGGGCGGACAGTATTGACATCCTCTTAAAGCCTACTTACGAATATGTATTAAGCGCCACCGCGACCATCCGCCCGGAACAAAAATCTTTATCCATAAACATCGAAGCGCCCGGTTACTTAGCCTACGACGCCCGGAAGGTCAATGCGGTATCGGCGCGTTTCGGCGGGCGTATCGAACGGCTGTATGTTCGCTACCCTTTTCAGCCCGTGCAAAAAGGGCAACGCCTGCTCGACATTTACAGCCCTGAAATTGTCACAGCGCAACAGGAATTGATTTTTTTGAAAGAAAATGACCCGAACAACGCGACCCTGCTCGAATATGCCCGTCGCCGCCTTTCCCTGCTCGGTATGACCGCCGGGCAAATCAGCGATGTGG
>JAEUQN010000383.1 GCA_016789725.1 Blastocatellia bacterium
GGTGGCCAGCACCTGGTCCAGCCGCGCGGCGTCGGCCAGCACCGCGGCCTGCGGTGCACAGTCCAGCACCACCGTCAGCTGCGCCGCCTGGGTCATGGGCTCGACCACCGCCAGCGTGCGCTGCAGCAGCGGCTGCAGGCGCAGCGGCTGCAGGTCCAGCCGCAGGCTGCCGGCCTCGATGCGCGCGATGTCCAGCACCTCGTTGATCAGCGACAGCAGCCTGTGGCCCGAGGCCTCGATGATGCCCAGACGGCGCCGCGCCTCGCCGCCGGGCACGGCCGCCGTGTCCTGCCCCAGCAGGCGCGCAAAGCCGATGATGCCGTTGAGCGGCGCGCGCAGTTCGTGGCGCATGCGGGCCAGGAACTCGCTCTTGGCGCGGCTGGCCTGTTCGGCGGCGTCGCGCTGGCCTTCGGCGCGTTCCATTTCCATCTGCCGCGTCACGTCGCCGAAGGTGCCGTGCCACACGGTGCGGCCATCGACCTCGGCCCGCGGCTGGGCGCGCACCACGTGCCAGGCCCAGCTGTCATCGGTCGCACGCACCCGAAAGCGCTGCAGCCACACCTGGCCGGTCTCGCCGGCCGCCTGGCGCGCGCCGTGCAGCGGCGCCCGGTCGTCGGGGTGCACCAGGTCCCACCAGGGGCTGTCGTCAACGCGCAGCCGCTCGGGCTGCAGGCGGTACAGGCGCGGCATGCCGGCGCTGGCATAGGCAAAGCGTCCACGGCCCTGCTCGACCACCCATTCGAACAGCACCACCGGCGCCGCATCGGCGGCGCGTTGCACACGCAGCAGTTCGGCCTCGACCCGCATGCGCTCGCGCATGGGCATCAGGGCCAGCTGCAGGCGCTGCTCGCCCCCCGTGTCGTCGCGGCTGGCGCAGGCCAGCACCTCGGCCGGCGTGCCGTCGGCGGTGCG
>JAEUQN010000384.1 GCA_016789725.1 Blastocatellia bacterium
CACGCTGTTTCTCGATGAGATCGGCGAAATGAATCTTGCGCTGCAGGCCAAACTGCTGAAGGTCCTGGAGGACGGACGCTTCCGGCGTCTGGGCAGCGTACAGGAACGCCAGGCCAGGCTGCGCGTCGTGGCGGCCACACACCGCAATCTCGAAGAGCGCATCGGACACGGCGGGTTTCGCGCCGATCTCTATTTCCGGCTGCGCGTGCTGCAGATCATGGTGCCTGCACTGCGCCAGCGCGATGACGATGCGCTGCTCCTCGCCCGGCACTTCCTGCAGCAGTTCTCCCGCCGTTACGGGCGCACGGACCTGCAACTGACGCCCCGGGCGGAAATGGCGCTGAAAGCCCATGACTGGCCGGGCAATGTCCGCGAACTGCGCAACGTCATCGAACAGGCCGTGCTGCTGACTGCAGCGGATGTGATCGATGCCGCGGACCTGATGCTCTCCGCCCGCACGCCTCCCGCTGCCATCCCCTCCCCGGCCACGGAGACAACGGCGCCGGGGTCGATGATCGATGCCGCCGAACGTGAACTGATCATCCGTGCGCTGAACCTCAGTGCCGGCAATGTCACACGGGCTGCCCGCGAACTGGGCATCAGCCGCGACACGCTTCGCTATCGCATCGAGAAGCACGGTCTCCGGTGAGCCCCGGCACCGGGGCATATCCCCCAGTTTTGGGTGTACACGCGCTCTCCCCCATTTTTCCGGTGACTGAAGCCAACACAACCATCTGATTAACAACAATAATTAAAGTTGGCATCACTTCTGCTTGGATTGGTACAGGCACGCTCTCGACAGCCAGACCGACCCGACCGGAAGGTGACGACATGACCACCATGACCATTTCCCATGCTGACTGGGAACTGCTTGAAGACGCTCCCCGGCACTCTGCCACGGTGCA
>JAEUQN010000385.1 GCA_016789725.1 Blastocatellia bacterium
GGGGATATTAATCGTTGTGGCGCCTGATTTAATGGCGATTTCCACGGCGCGGGCCAGGAAATCATCCTCGGTCCGGCTGCCGTCCTCGGCCGACCATTCCACATCATCGGTAAATTGGCGGGCGAATTCCACCGAGTCGGCAATCGCCGCCAACACGGCCTCCGGCGACATTTGCAATTTATATTTCATGTGCAACGGAGAGGTGGAAATAAAGGTGTGAATACGGCGTTTGGGCGCGCACTTAATCGCTTCAAAACTGGCCTCAATATCGCGTTTTACGGCGCGGCACAGCCCGGCAATGGTGGCGTTTTTGACTGCCTTGGAGATTGCCTCCACCGCTTCGAAATCCCCGCGGGATGCAATGGGGAATCCGGCTTCAATCACATCCACCCCCATATCATCGAGCAAATGGGCCATACGCAATTTTTCTTCCAAATTCATCGAACATCCGGGGGATTGTTCGCCATCGCGCAAAGTTGTGTCAAAAATAATAATCTGGTCAGAAATAATGTGGTCGGGCGCAGACATAAAAAATACCTTTCAAAATATCGAATTTTAACCGAAATAATTTAAGTGGGAAAAATTTTGGCCCCTGATGGGACGTGCGAAGAAACCAACCGCCCGATCAGGGGTTGGTAAGTCGAAGAAGGAGCAATACGGCACGACTTTGAATAATCATAAAACAATCCATTATCTTAATCTCTAACCTGAGTGGACTCAAAACACAAGAAAAATTTGACGATCAAGGCTCATAAACTTATTTCCGATGGTTTTGGCAAAAATATCAGCTGGAAGAGTCGAAAAACATTGCTTTTTGAGTGCATTTAAATTATGGAATAAATGATCCATTGTGCATCACAGTTTTTTTGCGGGTGAAAATCACCCAATCCATCTGATCTAAAA
>JAEUQN010000386.1 GCA_016789725.1 Blastocatellia bacterium
TACGGCGCCGCTTACGACAACCAGTACACCGGCCGCGGCGCCAACGGCCTCGTCGACCTGCTGCGCGGCGGCGCCGATTTCCGTTCGGGCGGATGGCAGGGTTTTCAGGGCGCCAACCTCGACATCACACTCGATCTGGGCTCGGTCAAACCCCTCAGCCGGATTACGGCGGGATTTTTACAGGATGAAAATTCCTGGATTTTCTATCCGTCCAAAGTGGTGTTCGAAGTATCCGACGACGGTCAGAATTTCCGCCCCATCGGCGAAGTCGCCAATACCGTGCCGACCACCCAGACCGGCGCCCTGCAACAGGATTTTACCCTGAAACCCGAAAATGTATCGGCCCGTTACCTGCGCGTCACCGGCGTCTCGCTAGGCGTCTGCCCCGAGGGCCATAAGGGCGCCGGCTTGCCTTGCTGGCTGTTTGCCGATGAAATTCTGGTAGAGTAACGGGTGTTAGGTGTTAGGTGTTAGGTGTTGGGTGTTGGGTGTTGGGTGTTGGGAAAAGGAGGGTGGTTTCTCTCGATATTTGTTGTTGGCAGGAATAGATTGGGGCTGTCTTTTAACTGACTCAAATATGCGCCCGCCGCATTTTAGTCATTGATTTTTCAATTATCAGCCATGCCTGGGCACGTGGGTTTCGGAGAAAGCCTGCATTTGTAGCAGAGTAAGCCTTTGGATCAAAACCACTTCGGAGAAGTCGTGCATTTGTAAAAGCGCGACTTCTCCGAAGTTCTGAAAAAACGGCAGCAATACATGGCTGTAAATACGGGATTTCTCCCAAATCCTGACCTGGGCGGTATTGCTCCGTTTAAGATTTTAGGCAGCAATCGGCATTGCCCTGTGCCTGCCAGTACGACACGACATGCCGGCAACCTTTTCAGGATAACCTAAAGTATCG
>JAEUQN010000387.1 GCA_016789725.1 Blastocatellia bacterium
TAGAGCCTGTAATTAACTTTTAGTTGAGTAACTCAACTAGCTTTTTGACAAAGAGAATCGCAAAGGCAACGTAGTGGAGGCCTTTGAGTGTCTCAGCTAAGCGTTCATAATCACGCGCTAAGCGGCGAAAGCGCCCTGTCCAGCCAAAACTGCGCTCGACGACCCAACGACGCGGTAAGAGCACAAAGCCGCGTTTGGCTTCCGGCAGTTTGACGACTTCAAGTTGGATGCCGTGCGCGGCGGCAGCTTCGGCGGCCCGTTCGCCCGTGTAGCCCTGATCCACAAAGGCCAACTCGACACTTTCGTCGGTGGCTTCCTGCAATGCGGCGCACAGTTGCTTTACTTGGTCGCGGTCTTGTTCATTGGCCGGTGTCACATAGAGCGCCAGTAAATGGCCTAAGGTATCCACCGCTAAATGGACTTTGCTCCCTTTGCGTTTCTTCGCGCCATCATAGCCCGCGCGGGCACCACTTTCCGGCGTCGATTGCAAGGTGCGCGAATCCAGAATGGCAGCCGTCGGATGTTCCTTGCGCTCATCGGCCCAACGCAAAAAGACGCGTAAATCGTGGATCATTGTTTCAAAGACCCCGGCCTTGAGCCAACGTTGTAATTGCGAATGCACAGCATAGTAAGGCGGAAAATCGTGCGGCAATAAGCGCCAAGTACAACCGCTGCGCATCAGATAACGCAAGGCATTGAAGATTTCGCGTAACTCATAATTGCGCTGTGGCGCGTCTTCGGTCATCAAGGTCACATAGGGAGCCGCAAACTCCCACTCGGCATCGCTACAATCGCTGGGATAAGGTTTTCTTTTCATCTGAAAACCTTAGCATAAAGTACAAGGCAAAAAGCTAACTCATTGGTTCTTTTACCTTAAAGTTAATTACAGGCTCTA
>JAEUQN010000388.1 GCA_016789725.1 Blastocatellia bacterium
TCACCCCCTGCCGCAGTCCCGTCAGCAACGACGAGACAGTCACCACGGTCGTAATTCCAATAACAATCCCCAGAATGGTCAACAGCGACCGGAACCGGTGTGCCCACACCGAGTCCATCGCCACTGTCAACAGCTCCCCAATCGTGATCCGCCCCGTAACTTTGGTCATTGGCTATTCCGTTCGCAACGCCTCAATCGGGTCCATTCGAGCCGCGCGCCGCGCCGGATACCAACCGGAAACGACCCCGACCGCCGTCGACACAATCACCGACAGGAACACGTAGAATGGCGTGACCTCCAGGTCCACCTCAAAGGCGATCGACAGCCCCTTGGCCATTGAGTACCCAAGCCCCAGCCCCATCACGCCTCCCAGCACCGAAAGAAACACCGCCTCAATCAGGAACTGCAGCAGAATGTCGGCCTGGCGCGCTCCCAGCGCCTTCCGTATCCCGATTTCCCGCGTCCGCTCGGTCACGCTGACCAGCATAATGTTCATAATCACGATCCCGCCAACGACGAGCGAGATCATGGTCACCGGCACAATCACCGCCCCGATCAAACCCAGGATCTGATCGATAAACGCGCGGATCGAATCCGGCGTCAGAAAGTCGAAATTGTCCACGGCGCCTGGCCGCGTTTTGAAGCGGCTCCGCAGTGCTGCCCGCACAACGTCCAGCCCCTGGTCCAGCGTTAAGCCCGACTCCGGCCGCGGCCGCGCGAATATCGACATCGAACGAGACGGCCCTATGATCCGGGTGAACGCCGCGTCCGGAATGTAAACGGAAACGTCCTGCGACCGGCCGCCGGCGTTACCCAGCTTCTCCTGTACCCCGACGATTTGGAACTGGTACCCGCGGATTGTCAGCGACTTGCCGATCGGGCTCCCGCCCT
>JAEUQN010000389.1 GCA_016789725.1 Blastocatellia bacterium
GATCGAACCCCGCTGGCCCAGCGCTGCCGATGTACGCATTGATGTAAACGGAAAATGGTTCCGGTTCCCCAGTTAGGATCATTTATCGCTTACACAGCGAAAGCCGGTATGCTCCAACCCCGTGTCGGGCGAGGTTTTCATGCGGGCGCTCACCCGGTAACCCTTGCAGTAAGATGCATTACACAAAAAAGATCCGCCCCGCACCACGCGTTTCGGAACACCGGGCTCATCGGGATCGTTGCCCTGCTGCGGACCGGCGGGGTTGAGCGCAACGGCACGGGTGAGTGATGCATAATATTCCGGATCATACCAGTCGGCGCACCACTCCCATACATTTCCTGCCATATTGTAGAGTCCATACCCGTTGGATGCATAGGAACTTACCGGCGCCAGCCGCTCAAAGCGATCTGTGCGCAGGTTCCGGTTCGGAAATACGCCCTGCCAGGTATTGGCTTTTGGTTTCCCCTTGTCGATGGGTTCATTGCCCCAGGGATATGGATCCGCCGGTCTTCCGCCTCTTGCCGCGTATTCCCATTCGGCTTCGGTGGGCAATCGCTTGCCGGCCCATTTGCAATAAGCCATGGCATCGTACCAGGAGATATGTACTACAGGATGATTGTCTTTTCCGGTGATGCCGGTACCAGGCCCGCCGGGATGTTTCCAGTCGGCCCCCTTTTTCCATGTCCACCATTGCGAAGGATCCTGCAGCGAAATGGTATGCCCGGGCGGAGAAAATACAAGCGAAGCGGCCACCAATAAACTGTCATCGGGTTTGGGCGTGCCGGGCGGTAATTGCTTTTTCATCTCTTCCCAGTCGGGCGCTTTTTCGGCGGTAGTGATGTAACCCGTTGCTTCAACGAAACGACGGAACTGCGCATTGGTCAC
>JAEUQN010000038.1 GCA_016789725.1 Blastocatellia bacterium
ACTATTGATCGTGTCCGTCAGCGCATTCACCGCTTTGGTTTTTCGATCCAGGACACGCAGGACGGCATAGAGTCCTTCTGCTTTTCCACTCGCCCCAAAGCTAATGGTCGGGCCAAGCGCGACTGTGCCGCTGATGGAGCCGTGAGCCTGATAGCCCCATCGCAAGGCGCAGATATTTTTCGTGGCGAGATCGGGCAGAGCCAATCGTTGCACCATCGGCTCATCCAATCCTTCAGCCTTGAGGTCATGGAAGAGCCTCTGGCTGGAGCGATAAACGCCAAGACCCGCAAACGCGCTTCCGCCCGCGCTGAATTTCACCTTGTCCAATTTGATCTCTTTGCTGGCGGCGGCGGTAATTGTCCCTAATGAAATTGCGTCATTTTGAAAGGCATCATCGGGAAACGCCACGTTGCTCACTAAGGCCTGCCCCAGGCTGGTCAGAGCGTCTGGTGCGGTTAAGGTAATAGCTACGTTACCTGCTTCAAAGCGAATCGGCTGTAAGACTGGCATCAGTATCTCCTTGGAAGGACTCGAAATGGATTGTAAGTAGAGTCAAACGCCCGACCGGTTTTCCCTTAAAACCTCAGTATCCGTTTTGGCAATGCCGAATGCGCCCGCCCATAAAATCGTAATTTGACTCGTGCGAAACGGTGATTTACGACCTGCTTGTCAGATCATTTTCGATTTGGCTAAAAATGCCAAATCCGTAGTTTTATCAAGGGGGAGGTTGCGCTGTGATGATCTCTGGCTACCTATTTCGAATAGGAACAATGGCTGTCTAAATTACTTATTTCTGAACGCCATCTTTATAGCAAAAGATTTTATGCGGAGGCAAGAATAATCTTTGTTGAAGAGGCCGACTGATCGGATCAAAAGAGAGTATGGCCTTATTCAGGCCATACTCCATTGGTGATGGGGCGCAATTTTAATTTTCTGGGATCAAGCACGACATGCTTCACCTTCTTGCGGTTCCAGGTATATGTAATGTGGACCATTCCATCCTGCGTTTGAATCACTGCGGGATAGGAATACTCAGCCGAAGGCGGGCCGGTTTCCAACACAAAGACGGCGTCCCACGTCTTCCCATCTTTGCTGATGGCGACATTTAGTGGTGCGCGGTCGCCCCATTTCTTAGGCTTGACGGCAACGTGATTGTAAACCAACAGATGCCGTCCATCTTTTAGCGTAACCCCGTCAATCCCGGAATTTGGATTGGGCAGGGAAGAGGCGCTTAATTTGCCCCACGTTTTGGCATTGTCGTCTGACCACGATTCGACCACCACGCCTTGTTGACTCCGAAACAGCGATTGCAGTTTACCGCCCGGATGAAAGAAGACGGTGGGCTGAATGACGCCGAATTCCTTACCGTCATTGATGGCTTCAGTCCGCTGCCACGTCTTGCCTGCATCTGCCGTTCGCTCGAAGTGTACGCGCCAGCCTTTGTCCTCGGTGCTGGACGGGCATAGCAATTCGCCGTTGTTCAATTCAATCGGCTTATTTTTGATGGGACCTGCAATACCATCGGGCAAGCGCATTGGCTTGCTCCAGGTTTTGCCGCCATCACTGGACGTCATTAACATTCCCCACCAGGTGGAAGGGCTGGGGCCGACTTTGTAAAAAAGCAACAGCGGGCCGGTCTTCGGTTGATGCAGAACGGGGTTCCACGTTGGATAGCGTTTGCTGGCTGATTCGACGCCGTTGGCAACCTCAACCGGAGTCGTCCATTTTCCTTGCTCCAACCGCGAGACCCAAATGCCAACATCAGGATGTTTTTCTTTAGTCCCGCCGAACCAGGCCGTCACGAGCGTGCCTTTAGATTCCGCTAGTGTGGAGGCGTGGCATTCCGGGAAAGGCGCGGTTTCATAGATGTATTCACTTTTGATGAGTCCTGGTGCAGCGGGCTGCGCCAGAATCGCAACTGAACAGGAAAAAAGTAAGCTCAGATAAACGATGGTTTTCAGTGATCGCACGATTTGTCTCCTTGTTGTTTTTGATGCTGCCCATTCTCCGGCAGTCCTTTCAATCTGGCAAGACAGGATCGGTCAGTCGAGAAAACCAGATTGGGCTGAGACGAAGACCTGTGACCAGAACGAGACGCGCGAGGTTAGGCGGTGGCGTTCATTTTATGCCGACCTCTGGCATAGGTCACATCATTCGATTTGGCAATCTGAAAGTACGACTCCAATCGTTTCAGCGTGTTATCAAGTGCCAATTGAACGTGGTCTTGCATGGCTTTTCCTGCGGCTTCGGCTGTCTTTTGGGTGATGGCCTGGACCAAGTCCTGGTGAGTATAAACAGCTCCTTTTATCGCTGGTTTGGGGGCGCATAACCACGTTGATGACAGCACTTGAGTTTTCTCAATGGCCTCATACAGCGGGCGACAATGGGCGCCTTTAGCAATGAACTGATGGAGCTTTTCGTGTAATGTCAGGTAGCGAAAAACATCAACGTCTGTTTGGGCTGCGAGCGTATCTATGCGAAAAGCCAGTCGCTGTAGCTCGGTTCGCTCGGTTGAGGTTGCTACTTCTGCAAATAATTTTGCGGCTTGAACTTCTAACGCTTCGCGGACGATGTAATGGCCTCGCACATCCTGCTCGGTTGGGACCTTGACGCGAGTTCCAGCCCGCGGGCGACTTTCCAGCAATCCTTCATGTTCGAGCCGATGAAGTGCTTCGGAAACGGGAATCAAACTCATGCCCAGCTCGTGCGCGATTTTGCGGCGTGAGATGACCTTGCCAATCGTCATTTCTCCGCGCAGAATACGTTCGCGGAGGAGTTCATATGCTTCGCCAGATAGGCTGAAAATCGCAGGTTCATCCTTCATTTCGGTGCCCTCCAAAATATGTCATCAGGTTTGTGGTTAGACAAAATTCATCAGAAAATCTGGGCGAAGTATGGAAGCTATGATTTCAACCTGTCAAGCCTTTCGCCTTACTCTGGCGTTTGTTTATTGTTCGCACCAACTGATGGACAGAGAGCGCCGAGGTAGCATCCAGGCTGATTGAAAGATTGAAGCTGATCTCAGTTGCGGATTATTGATAAGGAAATACGAATGAAATATGTGAATTTGGGGAACACCGGAACGAAAGTCTCGCGGCTCTGTTTGGGCATGATGACCTACGGCGCAAAGTCGTGGCGGCAATGGGTACTGGAAGAATCCGAGAGTCGCCCCTTTATGCAGCGCGCCCTGGAAGCTGGAATTAATTTTTACGACACGGCAGATATGTATTCACTGGGCGTGAGTGAAGAAATTTTAGGGCGGGCCTTGCGCGATCTCGGTGTGAAACGGGAACACGCTGTCGTGGCAACCAAAGTCTTTAATCCAATGGATGACGATCCAAACGGGCGCGGGCTTTCGCGCAAACATATTTTTCATTCGATTGATCATAGCCTGCGTCGCTTGCAAATGGATTACATTGATCTGTATCAAATTCATCGCCTGGACCCAACGACGCCAGTGGAAGAGATGTTGATTGCGCTGCACGATTTGGTGAAGATGGGAAAAGTCCTGTACATCGGCGCGTCCAGCATGCGCGCGTGGGAATTTGCCCGGCTGCTTTATCTACAAGATAAATTGGGCCTGACGCGCTTTGTGACCATGCAAAACCACTACAATCTGATTTACCGCGAAGAAGAGCGCGAAATGATTCCGCTATGTCGTGCCGAAAAAGTAGGGCTGATTCCGTACAGCCCGTTGGCGCGCGGGTTTGTTGCCGGAAATCGCCGCAAAGAGGATTATGGGGCAACGCTTCGTTCGCAAACGGATGATTTATCACATCGGTTTTATTATCAGCCTTCGGATTTTGCAGTTGTCGAACGCATCACATCGCTCGCCCAACAACGCGGTGTACCGAATGCACAAATTGCGCTGGCGTGGGTTCTGGCACAATCGGGGATCACCGCACCCATTATTGGAGCCAGCAAGATGTCGCATCTCGACGATGCATTGGCGGCCTTGGATCTGACGTTGACTGCGGATGAATTGCAATCGCTGGAGGACGTTTACGAACCGCATCTGGCGCAGAAGCTATAGCTCTTTCCAGTCGTATTCCATCCAGCGCGCGGTTTCCTGTGCGATGTCTTTGCCCAGAAGCCGCGTCACGATGTAGAAGGAAAGATCAATGCCTGCGGAAATGCCTGCGGAAAGCAGGATGCGACCATTATCTACAAACCGCATATCGGGTTTGACGGTTGTTTTTGGTGCAACGTCACGTAATAAATCCAACGCGCCCCAATGTGTGGTTGCGCTCAAGCCGTCCAATAAACCAATTTTGGCGAGGAGTAAGGCTCCCGTACAAACCGACATCACGATTTCAGCGTTTGTGGTCTGAGCCTTGATCCAATCCAACACGGTTTGATTGTGCATTAACGGGCGGGTGCCATAGCCGCCGGGGATAATCAAAATGTCAGCCTGGGGGCAATTGGCAAAAGTGAAAGTGGGGTTCACGCTCAATCCGTTGCGAGCGGTGATTGGTAAACCGACCTCCGCCACTGTGAACACCTCGAACGGCTTTTCCTCGGTTCGCGCGCCCGTAACGGCAAAGACTTCAAACGGTCCGCAAAAGTCGAGAACCTCGACCTCATCAAAAATCAAAATTGCCACCTTACGCATAAAAAGTCTTCCTGCTATGATCTGGTTGGACGGCGTTTCCTGCGTTACTTAAATGAACGCAAAATCTCACGAATCAGGATGGTGCCGTTTTCGATTGAATTTAGCAACCAAATGAACGGCCCCATTAACCCAGAAACAAATTCGTGAATCAAGGTCACATTATGATTCCCTCCAAATGGCTAATATCTCTGGCAGCCACATTGTTGATGGCATTGACAAGCTCCGCGCTGGCGCAACCACAGAAATACGCGCTGGTGACAGGGATCAATAAATACCCGCGCATGTCAGCCAAAGCACAACTGGAAGGTTGTCTTTCCGACGCCAATCGCATGCGCGACATGCTGCGCAATGAATACGATTTTCCTGCGCTGAATGTCGAAGTCATTACCAATGAACAGGCCACCCGCAACGGCATCATCAGCAAAATCCAAGCCTTTCAAGGCAAAGTCAAAAGCGGTGATTTGTTCGTGTTTTACTACTCTGGGCACGGCTCGCTGTTTCCTGATGCGATGTCCGAAGAAAAGGACGAAACCGAACTGTTGCCGGAAATGCGCCTCCCGTCCACGAACGAATTGATTGCTCCGTCTGGGCGGTATGATTCCGCGATTTGTCCCAGTGATTCAGGCGGCAGACTGCCGGGCGCAAAGCCCTGGGGCAATATGATTCTGGACGATGAATTATTTGCGATGTTTCAGCACTTCACGCGCGCAGGCTGCACGGTTGTGTTTATCTCCGATAGCTGTCATTCCGGTTCTGTCGGCAGAAATTTGGATGGCGACTATCGCGTCAAAGCGGTGCCTGTGACCGAGGCGTTGGGACAGTCATTGAGCGAGATCGTGGCTCCCGTAAATCAGCGCCAGGTCGGTGCGCGCGATATGCAGGGCAAGTATCTGGTCATCGCTTCGTCCAAAGTCACGCAAACCTCTGGCGAAGGGGTTCTGGGTGGGGTGCAGACTGGATTCTTCACCCACATGTTTTTGGAGATGGTCAAGCTCGGCAATAAAAATCTGGGCAAGGCGAAGATCACCTACAAACAGGCATTCGTCCCCGTGCAAACAATCCTCAAGCAGAAAACGCCCAGCAAACAGGAACCGCAATTAGATACGCGATATTACAACGCGAGTCTTGATGTGCCGATGTTTTCAGTGGGAGAAAAGCCCGTTCCGCCCCCGCCCGTCATCGCCCCCAACACTGCTCCGTCTGCGCCCAAACGCTATCGGGCTATCGTTGCCGTTGAGGATGCTGCGGGCAAGCCGCTGGACAAATGTTCCTTCATCGTTTTCAAACCGGGCATGTATGCGGAAAAGGGAAGCATCACGAAAGACCACGCGCTGATTCTGGGTCGCACTGATGCCACCGGAAAATATGATGGCGGCGCGAATGCCCCTTTGATTGCGCCCGGTAAGTACAAAATGAAAATCGTGCGCGAAGGCTACAAATCCGCAATTGGCGATATGGAAGTTCGCGCGACGAACCAGCCGGGCGATACGGCGCTGATCGTCGTTCGTTTGGAAAAGGAGTGACCCGATTATGAAACCGATGACCAGCTTACTGGCGATCTCTCTTTGTTGGCTGACAGTAACGGCCAGCGCGCAAAAGGACTCGCGCGATTTGTACTTGCAGCGAACGCAGCCCGGCGCAAAGTTGACATTGACCCTGAAACGCAATGGCAAGATCAGTCGTGTGCCGCTCAACACGGTCTTTCAATCGGGCGACCGCGTCGCCTTCAACTTCGAGACAAATTTTGCCGCGTATGTGGCCGTGATGACGAAAGGTTCCAGCGGCAAACGCAAACTGTTATTCCCCTACAGCGGCGCAAAGGATCGCATCAATCCGAACGAATCGTTTCGCATTCCAACGGGCGAAAACTGGTTTGTTTTTGACAACACGCCGGGCCGCGAAGAGTTGGTCTTTGTGATGTCAACCCGACCGATTGTCGAAGTCGGACAGCTTTATCAATCGTTACAACTGCCGAATAGCGGCAAACCACCGGCCAACACTGCGCCCGCGAAGCCGCCGACAAGCACGCCATCAACGAAACCGCCCGCGAACACGCCACTGCCGAAGCCGCCCGCGATGACAGAAGAACAGGAAATTCTGGCGGCCCTGAACAGTCGCGCGCTCAAGAACGGGCGCGATTTGAATCTGGACGATAAAGTGGAAGAAGCGTATGTGACAACGTCGCAGAAAGCGTTGTCAGAACCGATTGCGATTACGATCTACCTCAAGCACAAATAAGTATGAAGTACCGATTGCTTATCACCTTGCTCGTCGCCCTGATTTTACAGGCGTTTTCTACGCTTGCGCTCGCGCAGCCGGATCGTGCGCAAACGATTCGACCGACTGCGCCCGTGGCACAATTGCCCGCGAAGAACAAACGCTTTGCCGTCGTCATCGGTATAGACAAATATTCCGACGCACAAATCAGCGCGCTGAAAGGTGCTGAACGCGATGCGAAAACGATGGCCGATGCGTTGGTGCAATATGCGGGCTTTCCTGCCGATCAGGTCACATTATTAGCGACCTCCGAACCCGATGCGCGTCAACCGCGCCGCAGCACGATTTTGCGACGGCTTTCCAATCTGCGCGGCTTGGTGCCGAAAGATGGGTTGTTGCTGATCGCGTTCGCAGGGCACGGGATGGAGCGCGGTGGCAAAGTATTTTTATTGCCGACCGATGCGATTTCATCGAATGACGTTTCCTTGCTGGAAGACACTGCGATTAGCGTGGATCGCATGCGCGAATTGATTCGTGCAACGGGCGTCAAACAAGTGATGTTTATTCTGGATTCTTGCCGCAACGATCCGGCGGCAGGGCGCTCCGACACACCCAATTTGATGACCGATGCGTATCGCAAAGCGTTTGACTTTAGTGCGCGCAACAGCGAGGTCGAAGCCTTTGTGACATTGTATGCTGCCACTGTCGGGCAGCGCGCGTATGAATACGATGAAATGCGACAGGGGTATTTTACGTGGGCATTGGTGGAAGGATTGAAAGGCAAAGCGGCGAATGAACGAGGCGAAATCACGCTCGGTGGTTTGAAACGCTACCTTGAAGACACCGTGCCGCGTTTGGTGCATCGTGATCTTGGCGCTGATCGTGTGCAACGTCCCTTCGCCACGATTGAGGGTTACAAGGCGGAAGATTTGGTGCTCGCTGTTACCGCAAAACCTGCCGCGACGGCTGGGTTGCCACCAAACTTTTCGATCTATAAACCGCCCGCCAAACCGCCTGAAACAAAGCCTGGAAACTCGACTGCAATCTACGATTCATTGCAACTCGATCCCAAGAAGCCCACGCCAACTGCGGGCAATTCGCCTTCCCAAAGTTTGTCGCTAAAGCCAGTCTCAATCGTCCTCGCACAACGCGACTTGAGTATGGCAATGGAAGGTAAAATTATTGAATACCTCAGCGGCACGGCGACCTTAAACCAGAACGGAAAAGACGCGCTGAAAACGGCTGCACGTTTTATCAAAGATCATCCCAACATCGTTATCGAAGTGGCTGTCCACACAGATAACAAGGGCAATCTGTTGGCAAATTGGGAATTGAGTAGAAAACGGGCGGAAGCGTGTGTCGCCTACTTGCTTGAATACGGCATTCGCCCCGAACGCCTGATTGCCAAAGGCTATGGCGATTCAAGGCCGATAGCCTCCAATGATACAGAAGTAGGGCGCGCGAAAAATCGGCGCACCGAACTCACCGTTGTGAAAGTGAATGAGTAGAATCATCGGCGCTTTGTTGCTCGTTTGTTGCAGCCTGATCGCGCAAGCACAATCCAAAGAAATCAAAGGCCGCGCGTTGTTGGTCGGTATCAATCACTACGCCGACCCCGACGTTCCCGCCACGCCCGGCTGTGTCGAAGATGCCAACAGTCTCGCCGCTTTCATCCAAACGAAATACGGTTTCCCGCGTGGTTCGGTTAAAGTTCTGCTCAACGAACAAGCCACCGCTGCGAACATCCAAAAGCAATTTAAAGAATGGTTGGTTGATGGCACACAGCCCGGCGACCGCGTGTTTTTTTCGTATGCTGGACACGGCTCGCAACTGCCCGATGACAATGGTGACGAGGCCGACAAATTAGATGAAACCATTGCGCCGTTTGACATCGTGCGCCGCACCGGAGCCAATCAAATCCGTGACGATGCCTTTGAAAAGCTCACGCAGCAATTGTCAGGACGACTGGTCGTGATGTTGTTTGACTCCTGTCATTCCGGCACGATTTCGCGCGGCGTGCCCAAACTCGGCTCGCTACCTAATGGCGGCGGCGTGCGCTATTTGCCACGCGCCGATCAATGGCAGGAATTGCAAAAATCAGGTGGCAGAGAAGTTGGCAGCGGCTACATTGTGACGAACAATGCCAACGCGACCGAACAACGTTTGCTGATTGATTCCAACCAAACCGGAAGGCTCGCGGGCGTGGTTGTGCTGTCCGCCGCGAACTCCAAACAAACAGCCAATCCTGCAATCATCAACGGCACGTATCGCGGTGCGCTGTCGTACACCTTTGTCGAAGCGCAACGCCGCGATACGCCCGCGCTGCAAGACTTGCTGGCACGCATTCGCTCGCAGGTCGCAACCATGCAACAGAGCGGTTTGCTGGACGGATCACAACAACCGCAATTGGAAGTCATATCAACGATCCCGCTGGCCGACAAGCCGCTGTTCGCTTTGCAGGAGACAACACAGGCGACAGCGATACTGACGGCGTTGGCGAACCCGCGCTCGAACGTGAAACTTAGGCTGCGCACGCATCAGCCAAAGGCATTCTATCGGGTCGGCGAAATGATTTCGTACGACGTGACGAGCGATACGGCAGGTTATTTGTACCTACTTGTTTTCAGCCCAAACAACGTCGCTTCGTGTTTGATTCCGAACAGCATTGATAAGGACAATTTCATCGCCGCAGGAACGATCACGTTCCCGCGTGGCGCGTATGAAATTCCCATTCAGGAACCCATCGGCAAAGATGTCGTCGTCGCGTTATTGTCAAAAGAGAAGCTGAATTTAGGCGAGAAATTGGATTACACGTGGGCTGAGATTTTTACGCGGCTGAACTTCAAACGCTTTTCGGAATTCGTCAAAACCAGAGACCTGAATTTAGAAATACCGCCCGCCTCTATCACCGATTGGCAGGCGACAGCCATCGTCGTCGAATCCGTCAAATAAGTAGGTAAGCAGAAATAATCGAGTGTAAAGCGATTTGCCAAATCGCTGGCTCACACCATAAAACGCCGCGATTTAGCAAATCGCACTACCACTCTAACCCCGAATATTTTTGCTCAGGTACTTAGCCTTACCACCCTTTCCACTCCGCCTGTCCCGCGTCCCAAAGCTGATTGAATTCGAGATGGTCTTTGTATGTGTCGAGGCATTTCCAAAAGCCGTGATGCTTGAAAGCCATAATTTGCTGCTCGTGCGCGAGTTGCTCAAATGGTTCTCGTTCGAGGATGGAATCATCTTGCAGATAATCAAACACGCCGCGATTGAAAACAAAAAAACCGCCGTTGATCCATTCTTGTAAGAGCGGCTTTTCCTGAAACTCGACAACCGCATCGCCCTGATTCAGCTTGAGCAATCCGAATTGTGAACGCGGGTTGACAGCGGTCAACGTGGCAATTTTACCGTGCGATTTGTGATAGGTCAGCAACGACTGTAAATCCACATTCGCCAGCCCATCGCCATACGTCGCGCAAAAGGTTTCGTCTTCACCGATATATTCCTGAACACGCTTGATGCGCCCGCCGGTATTGGTTTCCAGTCCCGTATCCACAAACGTGATACGCCAGTTTTCACGGCTTGCACGAGGCTTCAGCAATTCGTATTCGCCCGACGATTTCATCTGCAACGTGAAGTCATTGTCGAGCCATTGTTGTTCGAGGAAATACCGTTTGATGGAGTCACCAAGATAGCCGAGGCAAAGCACAAAATCATTTAAGCCCGCGTTTGAATACAGCTTGAGCAAATGCCAGAGGATAGGCTTGCCGCCGATTTCGATGAGGGCTTTCGGAATGTTGACGCCGTGTTCGCCGAGTCGCGTACCACGCCCGCCGCAAAGGATGACGGTTTTCATTTTTGTGTTTGATGCTCCCAGACTTTCGCAAATTTCAGAAACACACTGTATGCCGTCTGCATCGCAATAATCAATCCCTGCACGCCATCACGAAAGCCCTGTTTGAGAAGGTACGTTCGCACAAACGCCGCAATCGGCACAACGAATAAATCTATCGCGCGTACCCGCTTGCCGTGCTTGAATAAATACTCCGCCGCGAGCGTCGTATACCGATCCATCACCGCATGATGATCGCTCAAATTGCGTTTGGTGTAGTGCAGCAATTCGCCCGGCAAAGTTTCTACGCGCCCACGCACGTGAGCGACTTCGTGCGGCGAAACACCGTCCCAATAGCTCGCGGCTTTGCGATAGAGCCGCATTTGATAATCGGGATACCAACCCGAATGTGCAATCCACCGACCGAGATATTGTGTGCGCCGCGCGATGCGAAAGCCATCGGGCAAGGTCGCCGGATCACGTTCGCGCAAGGCTTGCATCGAGGCTTTCAATTCCGGCGTGACCACCTCATCCGCATCCATCCACAAAATCCAATCGCCCGTGGTTTTGGAATCCGAAAACTCGTGCTTGTCTTTATAGCCGCGAAACGGATGGTTGAAGATTTTGTCCGTGTAGCGGCGCGCGATCTCAACGGTGCGGTCGGTCGAGTTGGAATCTACGATCACGATTTCGTCCACAAAGTCGAGCGAGTCGCACACGGCGGCGATGTTGTCTTCTTCGTTGTAGACGTTAATTTTGGCAGAGATTTTCATACGGAGCGGAGAATGACCTCGCTCATTCTGATACGAAGATGCGGCTCGTCATTTCCTGTGGCCTGGCAATAATTCACATTCGCCATCGCCAGTTTCAGATTCAATAAATCCAGCGGCACAAGATGTTCGTCCTGCAATTCTGCAATCGCTGCATCCGATGCAAAATTCAATGGGCAAAAATCAATTTCCTGCGCGCCGTCATCCGCTTCGTAGAGCAACGGCAAACCTTGCGTGCGACAAATCAGCGGGCGCGATTCATAGACCGAACAGAGATTGTCCACCAGCAATGGACACGCGACGGATTCGCCTTTGGCTTCGCGTTCTTTGATATCAATGGCTTGTTGTCGAATGCGCGATTGTTGCGTTTCGGGCAACGCAGCAATCGCTTCGGTCAACACTGCCGCTTCGACGGCGAAGACGGACAAGTGATGATGACAGCAGCCGCTGCATCCCGCGCCGCATTGCAAATGCGATTGGTAGCGTTCATTCAATTGCGACGTTAAATCATCAACGCCCTCGATTAGTTGCCGGTACATTTCGAGACTCATACATCGTCACCTATTGGAATTTTTTTCCACGAAGCCACACGAAGAGGAGTAAGAAATCAAAAGGCAAAAGGCAAATATCAAAAATCAAAAGGGCGGAAGATAACTTTTCTATTTTATAAAACAAAAGAAAAAGTGCCGACCTTTTGCCTTTTGCCTTTTGATATTTGCCTTTTGATTTCCTCTGCTTCGTGGAAAAACGTTTTACTTATTTTTCAAATGCCCATTCAGCACAGCTTTCAATGCCTGCCCCGTAAACGATTTTTTATTCTTCGCCACATCTTCCGGCGTTCCTTCTGCGACGACGCGCCCACCGCCTTCGCCGCCTTCCGGCCCCAGATCAATGATCCAGTCCGCCGATTTCATCACGTCCAGATTGTGCTCAATGATAATCACCGTGTTGCCCATCGTCACCAGTTTTTGCAGCACGTCAATTAACCGCCGCACGTCTTCAAAATGCAAGCCCGTCGTCGGCTCGTCCAGAATATACACCGTGCGTCCCGTCGCGCGTTTTGACAACTCTTTCGACAGCTTGATGCGTTGCGCTTCGCCGCCCGACAGTGTTGTTGCCGATTGCCCAAGCTGCACGTAACCCAGACCGACATCAATCAACGTTTGCAGCTTCTGTTTGATCTGCGGATGATTTTGCAGCGGTTCCAAAGCGTCTTCAATCGTCGTGTCCAGAAGCTGCGCAATGTTTTTGCCTTGATAGCGCACGTCCAGCGTTTCGCGGTTGTAGCGCGAGCCGCGACAGACTTCGCACGTCACATAAACATCGGGGAGGAAGTTCATTTCAATGCGCTTCATGCCATCGCCCTGACACGCTTCGCAACGACCGCCTTTGACATTGAACGAAAAGCGTCCGGGCTTGTAACCGCGCTCTTTGCTTTCGGGCAGCATCGCGTAGAGTTCCCGAATCGGCGTGAACAATCCGGTGTAGGTCGCAGGGTTTGAGCGCGGCGTGCGACCAATCGGCGACTGATCAATTTCGATGATCTTATCAATGTGTTCCAGTCCTTCGATGGTTTTGTGCGCACCCGGTTCAGCCAGGCTGCGATAGAGTTTGCGCGCAATCGAGCGATACAAAATGTCTTCGACCAACGTAGATTTGCCGGAGCCGGAAACTCCTGTCACAACCGTCAACAAACCGAGCGGAAACGTCACGTCAATTTGTTTCAGGTTATGTTCCGTCGCGCCGCGCACGATTAAGTTTTTGCTGTTGGGCAAGCGACGTTCGTACGGAATGGCTACAGTGGTTTGGCCAGATAGATATTGGCCGGTAAGCGAGCTGGCAGCGCGCTTTACGTCTTCCAATTTGCCAACGGCAACGACTTCGCCGCCGCGCGTGCCTGCGGCTGGCCCCAAATCTACGATGTAATCCGCGCGCCGCATCGTGTCTTCATCGTGCTCAACAACGACGACCGTGTTGCCCAAATCGCGCAGCGTTTCCAGCGTGTCCAGCAGCTTTTGATTGTCGCGCGGATGCAGCCCAATCGAAGGCTCGTCCAGCACATACAACACGCCGCGCAATTGCGAGCCGATTTGCGTGGCAAGCCGAATGCGTTGTCCTTCGCCGCCCGACAACGAAGCCGATGAACGATCCAGCGTCAAATAGCCAAGACCCACTGCTTGCAAAAAGCTCAGCCGTTCGCGGATTTCTTTCAGGATGCGACCGGCAATGATTTCTTCGCGCGCGTTGAGTTTTAGTTTGTCGAAAGCTTTCGCCGCATCGCCCAACGTGAACGCGGTGTAATCCGCAATCGAATATTCGTTCACGCGCACCGCCAATGATTCAGGCCGCAACCGTCGCCCCTGACATTCGGGACATTTCACCGTCGCCACGTATTCATCGAATTGCGTGCGATGCGTCTCGTTCTCTTCACCCTTCGCCGCTTCCGCCGATTGCTTGTCGAGTTGATCGTGCAGCCACTGCTTCACGCCTTTCCATTTCGCTTCGTATTTGTACGAGCCGTGATGAAACGTCAGCTTGTCCGGCAGCCCGTAAAACCAGCCTTCGCGCACTTTTTTCGGCAACTCGCCAAACGGCGTTTCGGGCGCAACATCGTAATGTCGCGCGATGGCGAGCAATCCTTCGCCCAAATAAAAATCGAGATACGAATTGTCAAAGAACGTCAGCTTGTTGATCGGCACGGTTTCATCCACGATCAATTTTTGTGGATCAACTTCGTGCTTGCTGCCGATGCCGTGACATTCCTTGCAGGCTCCAAACGCGGAGTTAAATGAAAAAGATCGCGGCTCCAATTGTGGAATCGAAACGCCGCAATTCACACACGCCATCCGCTCTGAATACATCTTTTCTTCACCGTCCACGATGGAAACCACAACGACGCCATCGGTCAATTTCGTAGCGATTTTGACGGCTTCCTCCAACCGCTGTCCGACGCCTTCCTTGATCATCAAGCGATCCACGACGACGTCAATCGTATGATTTTTGCGCTTGTCCAGTTTGATTTCGTCATCAAGCGAAACCATCTCGCCATCCACGCGCGCACGAGTAAAACCGCCATCGCGCAAGGCATCCAGTTCCTTTTTGAATTCACCTTTGCGTCCGCGCACAATCGGCGCAAGGATCATCACGCGCTCGCCGTGCGGCAGCTCACGAATGCTGTGAATGATTTGATCGGCAGATTGCCGCGCGACTAATTCGCCGCACAAATGGCAATGCGGCTGCCCAATCGAAGAGAACAGCAAGCGCAAATAATCGTAAATTTCCGTGACCGTCCCAACCGTCGAACGAGGGCTACGCGAAGTCGTTTTCTGCTCAATCGAAATCGCAGGCGAAAGTCCTTCTACCGCATCTACGTCGGGCTTTTCGAGTTGTTCGAGGAACTGCCGCGCGTAGGCTGACAATGACTCGACATAACGCCGTTGCCCCTCGGCGTAAATCGTATCGAACGCGAGCGAAGATTTGCCCGAACCGCTCAGCCCGGTGATGACCGTCAACTGGTTGCGCGGGATTTCGACGCTGATGTTTTTCAAATTATGTTGGCGCGCGCCCCGCACCGAAATCTTGGTAATAGCCATACAGACAACTTTCGGCAAATTCTTAGTGATGAGTGCAAATTTCAGATTTTAACGGAGCGGGAAGGGATGAGCAAACTGTGTGGGTGGCAAAATTTTATGGTTGTCGCATCGCAACTCGATACAACGAATTTCCGCGCGTAAACAATGCCTGATGACCGTCCGAAAATAGTTTGTCATCGCCAGAAATCGCTGGATCGGAAATCACTTTCAACTCTGCCGCGCCTTTGCGATTGGCAAACAATTCCAATTCGTCTCTCTCATTCATGAGCAAACAAATACCGCTTGCTAACACGACATAATTGATGTCGGTTAATGCCACATCGGCACACACGCGCACGTCATACGTCGCAAAAGTATCGTCGAAGCGAAAGATGAATTGGTCATAAATTCCATTCTTTGCCGCCAGCACGATTAGCAGCTTGCGCTCAGCCTTCGCGTCAATGATTTGATAGCCGTCGAGTTCGGGCAGGCGCGCTTGATAACAAATTCCCGATTCCGGAAAGAACGAAGCATAAAACGCACCGAGCAAATTCTGTATCGCTACGCCAGGGAAGAGTTGCGTGGCATTCGGCAACACGTTGCCGACGGGTTTGGCTGCGAGCATTAGCTTGTTTGGCAATTCGATGAATGTGAGTTCCGACAGACTCGCGCCTGCTTTCAGATAGATGCGGCCATCAGTCAGCATCAGCTTCTCAGCATGAATGTCGGCGGGCACCTCAACGCCGGTCGAAAGATTGCGCGTATGAAGCTGATGACCTTCCAACCACGCAGCAATGATCTGATGCTGGCGCGGTGTGAGGGTGACTAGAGCATCTGGGCGGGGAAGTGGCGCGACACGCTTGCCACTCACATAAACCTTGGTTTTAGTGATGGTCAGGTTATGTTGGTGCCGGATCACATCGCTATCGAATTCCAGCCACTTCGTAATCACGAACTGATGACTGCCGGTTTGCTGTTGTACCTGGACAGCGGGGAGCGTGATCGTGGCTTGTATCTCTGTGGGAGGCGGCAATCGTTGGCCGTCTTCCAAAATTGCCTTGTACCAATCACGCCAATTCGTCGGGATCACGTCAAACGGTAAACACGCCGCAGGCACAGTCACCGCCGGATTCAACACCGAAACATTCGCGTGCATGCGCGCGTCCATCGTCGTCAGTTTTTTGTGAGAGCCTTTGTACGGATGAATGCCGATGAACATTTGAAACGAAACGACTGCAAACGAAAACCAGTCTGAGCGTTCATCGAATTGTTTGGCGTGCCGGTCTCTCACGCTTTCCATCAGTGCCGTCGCAGGAAACGAGGGCGTTTGGTAGCTGTCTACGTCAATGAAATAGAGGGCGCTGAAATCTTCGGCGACGAGGAAATTCATCTCGTTCAAATCCACCAGCAAGATGTTTTTGGAGTGAATGTGCTGCACGCCTGCTTGTAATTTTTGGACGAGTTGTAACACTACATCCGGCGTTAGATTCGTGCGCTGGCGAAAGGCTTTCGGAAAGAGCTGGCAGAGCGCATACGCATTTTCGACGTGGCGCATTGTGTAGCCGACCGTATTGTTTTGTTGATCGTAAATCATTTCCAACGGGCGAATGATGTTGGCTTGCGTAAGCGCGGAAAGTTCTTGCAGCTTAGCGGGTAGAATCATTTGGTTTGGATTCGCATAAATCTTGTATGCCGTCGTGCTTTTGACATACACCGAACCTTGTCCGCCTGCCGCTTTGAAATCAGCTTGCGTTAAGGTGATGTCGCCTTTGTTAGGAATGCGTACTTGCATAGGGCGAAGAGAGAAAACGGAACAACCGGAAATAGCGGAACAAGCGGAAAAAGATTTTGGATTTCGGATTTTGGATTAGAAAGGCACTCTTCGTTCACCTCACTCCAATCTCTACTTCCATTCCTCTTTCCGTTTGTTCCGTTTTTTCCGTCAGTTGCGTACTCTCAAAAAATCAACGACGATGCAGCCCCCGATCCCAGCACTTGCGATTGCGCCAGAATACTGCGCGAAAAGAAATCAGCCAGTTGCGCGAGCGAGTTCGCGTCCGCCTTCTCGATCTCAATATATTGCGTGAATCCCGCATCCCGATTGAACGCACGCAAATACTGGCCGACTTGCTGATCCTGTACATTCACGCCGATCAAGATAGAGATAAGTGATTCAATAGCCTCGCTGTTGATGGCGGTTTGCAGCGCCTTCTTGACGGCTTTGGCGGAAAGTTTCGAAGCATTGTCTGCGCCGTCGGTGAGGACAAACAAAATCGCATTGGCAGAAAAGTTTCCTGCCTGCAGTCGTTGCCCGTAACTCGTCGTCGCAGAAATGACATTCTCCGTCGCGTCATACAGCGCCGTTGCGCCACCGGAGCGAAGTGCATTGCCATAGTTTGCCAGATGGCAATTTTCCAGCAACTTGAAGCCGTGAACTTCGTCCAAGTGGTCATCGAATTGCACGAGGCGCAACAGCAGATTGTCGGCGCGCGGACTGTATTTACAGGCTTGCACGATCTTTTTGATCGCGGCTTCCATCTCCATACTGAAGCTTGCCGTGCTGCCGCTGACATCGCAGGCAATCGTAACAATCGTGTATTCCGTCGCACCTAAATCTTCGATGCGCGTCGCCGAGTAGCCGTAGTTGCTGTTCGGCAAATCAATCTGGTCGAGCGTGATGTTGGTCAAAACTGGCATAGATACTCCTTCGTATAAATCAAAAGGCAAATCTCAAAAAGCAAAAGGCAAAAGTTCAGGCGGAAGGCTGCGCCGCTTTATCTGAAAGAAAATAAAGTGCCGCCTTTTTGATTTTTGATATTTGCCTTTTGCCTTTTGATTTAGTTGAGAAACTCCGTTGTCGTCGAAAGCTGCATTCCGCGTGCAATCATTTCGTTGAGGAAGGTTTGTGCGTGCGCTTCAAAGCCGGGGATGTCGCTGGAGGCGTCGGTCAACAACACTAGTTTTTTCACGTACGACGCATCGCCGAAGCTGTTGGCAATGTCGCGCACGGTGTTTGCGACACAATGTGTCCGCGCTTCGCCTGCGATAGCGACAATGTCGGCTTGTTCCAGTGTTTGAATCAAGCGCGTGTTGATTTGTGTGCCGGGATCAGTGGCGTCCGGCACATCGGCCTGCACCGCGGAATAATGTTCTGTCAGGATATTGCTGCCTTTCGTGACGAAATCTACGAAAGCGAAGCGTTGCTCCCATTCCTTGAGCGCGTCAAAAAGCGGGGGGAAGACGGCGTGCCCAGGGCTACCAATCAAACAGTGCGGCGGCCAGATCGTCAGGTCATAGCGCCCGTTTTGTGAGAGCTTGCGCACATACTCCAACGCGCGTTTGTAGAGTCCCGGCTGTGTCGTCGTCCACTTGCCGTCTTCGACTTCGGACAAGGTAATGCGCGTGAACGGCTGTGGATGCTTGCCGTGCGAATCTTTCCAAAAGATCGGATGCGCGATGTGAATGAAGTGATGCGAATCCAGTGTGATGTGGATGTCATCAACCTTGTCCTTCAACCGCCGAATCATTTGGGCCAAGCGCCGCATATCGTGTTCTGCATTCGGGACATACAACGCGCCTTTGTCGGGATTGCAGAAATCAATCTGCGGATCAATGATCAGTAATTCAACTCGTTTGCTCATAGTGTTCTCCGTTTCTGTGCGTAAAATATACGCTAAGTGTTTAGGATAAAAAAATAGGCCGATTACTTTTTGCTAAATTCAACGACGACAATTTTGGCCTCAGATGAGATGTTGTTCAGTTCGTCGAGCATAATTTCCAACGCTTTTGCTTGTTTGAATCCGCCAGAACCAGAGCCGATGATTGGAAATGCGACAGATGAAAAGTTTTGGTCATTGATAATTTGCATCGCATTCTTGACGGATGTGCGGATTGAAAATTCTGATGCCCGCCAGAGCAAATTGATTCCAGCGACGTGAATGATCCCACGATAATTTAACTTGCCTGCCGAAGTTAATACGGCTTGTCCAAGCGGGAGTAGTCCAAACTTCGCCACTTCTCGAAATGGTTGCAGCCCCGCCCGCCGTTTGATCGCACCAGCGACCCCAGATGGAAGCAGCAGCCACCAAGGAATATAATTGCGATTCCAAGCGTTGACGATTACTTCGACCGGTTGGTTGAGCAAATTGCCTCTGACAATTTCAGCGATCATTGCTAGTTTCCCTCATCTTGAAAGATTTCTTTTGCAGTCCTGATTTCTCTGTCCATGTGATCTACGAGTTCTCTTTTTAGTCCTTCAAAATCGGGGTAATATCCAAAGTGTTTGAGTCCAACAAGGTCAAGAAATATTTCTGCGTCCTCATACACGCTAGCAGGTAAAATAATTTTCTTGACGAAGTCTGGATACAGATTCTCAAACGATTCAAACGAATCTCCACAAAGGGTGAACGCACAACTTTGAGCACGCATCCTTGGATTACTATGGACTGGTGCCGCCGCAATCGTAGGTAGCAACTTAACAGTTGAAATGTAGCCTGGATGGTAGTTGTGTGTACTTATATTCCCCACACCTTCATCTCCGCTAAGAGCGACGAGACCTTCTACGCCAAACGTATTTTTATTTAGAGCCTCTGGATCAAGGATGAAAATAGCAGCATCTTCGTCTGGTTTTCGTCCATCCTGTGCAAAATAAACCGCACAAGCAAAACTTTCCGTCCAATCTAAAAGTCTTGTGGGGATTCCGTGGTGCTGCATTGAAAATACGATCCCCCAATCTGACTTTTCTTGCATATCAAGAAGATTCCAAGCGCGTGATTTGAATTTATAAAACAGCGTTTTACTAACATCACGCATCATCTCTATTTTTGACTTCTCGTCCCAGCTTTGCCCAACAAACCTCATATCGTCTTCAATTCGACGATGCAGGCTTGAACGAACCGTCCATTCAGCCAATCTCTGCCCTCTGTACCAAAGTAAGCCACCCTTCTTCTTCGATTCTTTTTGAAGCTGCGCGACTTGGGATAAGATTTCATGCCATTGCTCATTCATAAAGATTGGATTTGGATTACTTTCGATCATACTACTAAATCTCAAAAGTCAGCCCTTGTCGGGTTAATTGTTTGTATTTCCGCTCATCGAATTTGTAGAGCCGCGCGGCACGATGCGCGACGCCGGTTTGGATTTCGTTTAGTTCTTTCAGCACGTCCAGGCTGAAAATCTTTTTGCGAAAGTTGCGATTGTCCAGCTTTTGCCCCAGCACAATTTCATAGAGCGTTTGCAATTGCCGGATGCTGAATTTGTCGGGCAATAGCTCAAAGCCAATCGGCGCGTACGTCAACTTGCCGCGTAGTCTTTGCAATGCCACTTGCAGGATTTCTGCGTGATCGAACGCGAGCTTCGGCAGCTTGTTGACCGGAAACCATTCGGCGCGGCGCGCGTCTGTAGTGGCCAGCAAATGATGCTGGTCGGGCGCGACGAGAGCGTAATAGGCTACTGACACGACCCAGCCGCGTGGATCACGGTTCGGTTTGCCGAAGGTGTAGAGCTGTTCCAGAAACACGTCTTTGATGCCCGTTTCTTCGCGCAGTTCGCGCATCGCGGCATCTTCGAGCGATTCGCCGTTGCGCACAAAACCGCCGGGCAACGCCCACATTCCCTCAAACGGTTCGACATCGCGTTCGACCAACACAACCTGCAAATTCTCTTCGTCCAAATCCAATCCAAAGATTACGCCATCTACGGTCAATCCGGGTCGCTCGAATTCGTATGAAAAGCTCATTTCGTTCTTCTCCTGTTAAGCGTAAAAATAACGCTAAGCTATGCGTGCAAAATACGCTAAGTAGGAGAGGTCTGTCAATTAATTTTTTTCTATGAAATTACCTAAATGATCGGGGGAGGTGATTTGAATGTCAGAAAATAAAAGGCGCATCCAAAGATTATTTTTTGGATGCGCCTTCAGGGTTCAATAGCGATTCGCTTACTTCTTGACTTTGAAAGTTGCCGAAGCAGTTGTGGTTTCCCATTCTAATTTGAGAATCCCGCCATTTTTCGTGGCTGCCAGCGACATGGTGAATTGTTCGACGGTTGCGTTGAGTTTGGCGACCTTCATATCAACGCGTGCGAGGTCTTGGCCTTCGTTGTACTGTGTACCCCATTGGCCGGTTTGTTTGTTGATAATCAGTTTCCATCCCTGTTCGGTGGGCAAGGTCCAAAGTGTGTAAGAGCCTGCCGGGATGACGACTTTGCCAAACATTAAATCGGCTTCAGTTTTCAACAAAGTCGCATTGTTTGCTCCGGTGCGCCAGACTTTTCCGTAGGGGACGAGTCCGCCAAAAACCTTGCGACCTTTCATGGATGGGCGATGGTAACTGATGGTGATCTTTTTACCGTCAACTGTGATTTCGGTTGAACCGGGAGGGCTGGCCATCGGTTTCTGTTGTGCGTGAACGCTGACCGCGCTCAAAAGCGCAAGTGCAAATACCACAATTAACGATTGGGCTTTCAAACTTCTCATTCGATTTCTCCTCAATAAAAAAGGGTTGGCTATCAATTCCATCAATCTCGCTGACTTGACCTCCGGGGGTGATTCAAAAAACGCCGACTGCGCAAGGTGTCAATTAGTGTGAGCGAAAACGAGAAATTCATAGCACGATATGGTCGTTAGTCTACGGCACTAACTCACGGTTACGCAACTTGAACTCTGTGACTTTCCAGCGCGGCCAGGTCGAGACACGGCTGTAGTGGCTGGTTGCCAACGCCAGAATATCAAGTTTGCTGGATTGGCATTGTGGGCAGGTTTGAATTAAGCCAGGCGATGCGGCGTGACAGCTTTGGCAGACGGTGAATTCTGGTGATAGGGTGAGGGCCGAATTATTGGTTTGATAAAAAGCCCGCGAAACTAACACGGCCATCTGCTCAGGTTTGAGAACCGACTTATCGCCCCACAGTTCGGAAATTGCCCCCAGGATTGAATCCTGTTGTAAGAGGCCTTCAATCCGCAGTTTTTCCAGCACGTTGATGGAGGTTTGTGAAGAGAGTGTGGCGGCGTTGGTGTATCGTGCCTCGCTTGGGTTGTTGGGAGGGATCATCCCGGCTTGATCCAGATCAAGTTTTGCCAGGCGATGCGGTGCATTTATATCGCGCGACGCTGCAAGCCGAAACCGTGCTTTATGCTTGACCGATAATCGCTCAGCTTCCGTGTTGAGATGCGCGATGACGCGGGCGGCGAATTCCTGCGAGTTTGCCGCGCTTTCAATAGGTACTCCTGTCATTGTTTCTGCCAATTCGCTCAGGCCGATAGGGCAAATCGCATGTGCTGTCCATCCCAGTCGTAAAAACGGCTCATTGTTGGGACGCATGGCCAACATAGCCAATACGCCGGATTCGCCACGGGCTAACAATTTTTCCAGAAAAACACGTTTTTCCAATGAAGCCTGCGCCGCCAGCTCCATCAATTCTGATAACTGGGAGAAGAGTCGCAGCGGGTCGCCCTCAGAGCGTCGTCCGATGCGCGGCAAATTCAACGCCACAGAAGAAAACATCGCCGCGCGCCATTGCCAGCTTTCACTGGCTCGCTGTAAGACGGTTGCATTCATGCCATAACGATTGGTGAAGGTGAGTAATGCTTCGTCATCTTCGGGGGAGCGATCAAAGGAAAATATGACTCCGCCACGTTCAATGGCCACCTGGCACGCAAGATCTAAAAAGCTGCGATAACCTGGATTGTCCACGAAGCGACTTGTCACGTGCAAAATTGGACGAGGACCGATCAGTGGTAAATCTTGTCCATCGCCTTCCAGATAGACTTCAAAAATGGCATTCAAAAAATCGCGCGCGACTTCTCCAAAAGAACCATAAGTTGCCGACAACTGTTCACCGCCCGCACCAATGGCAGGCTGATCTCGCAGATAATTGGGAGCGTCCCAATCCAGATGCAGATCACAGCGCATCGGCTGGCCTCCGTGTGCGATGGCTGGCGTCGAAAGGTCAAATAGCAGGGCTTGCGCTACCTGTTTCTTTTCTTCGTGAGAATGGTTGACGAGCAAAGGGGCGAAGGCGAAATTGACTGAATCCCAGGCCACCGCCTCACTGAAATAGCCGTGCAACGCGGCGGTGTATTTGACCAGATGTGAAGCGAGAACTTCTGGACGGCGTGCCGGGCGGGACCCTGAAAATCCACCGGGTAGCGTAATGCCATGTCGTTTGATGAAATCTACTGAGCCGATCATGGTTGTCAGCCGATCAATCTGGCCTAAACTCTCAATGTGTAAATCTCCATTCAGATGTGCATTCGCAACCCGCTCAGAAAAGACGGATCGCATGGCATATTCTCGCTTGATGGCTTCTGCTAAGACCGCGCTTGTGCCTTCAGGTCCATGTGCTGTTCTCAGTTCTGGAGAGACACCCTGGATAATTTGGTCGGCATCAAACATTGGCACCCCAAGACGCGAGTGAGCGCGATGAGCCGCCATTAATCCTCGCTCAAGAAGCTTGGCGTCAACCAGCCCGCGAATTAAGGGAGCGGTCAACGCCTGAATGTTGAGCCGCTGAATTTGTGCTTTGATTTCGAGCGCAATTTGATGCGCAATCTCTGGCGTCAGTTTCGTTTCACGGACAAGGGCCTCTGCAATTCGTTGGACATCGAATTGCGCCAGATGTTCGTCTGAACGACGAACCAGTAAATCTGTTTCTGACAAGGTGATTTCAGATGATGGATGACTTTGGGACATAATTAAAAAAATGATTCATGGGGCCTTTGCCTTTCCCAAGGCCGGGCGCATGTTGAATGGCTCCTCTGACAAATTCCTTGGCCTCTTGAATTGCATCTGAGAGCTGCAGGCCTTGTGCAAGCAGGCTCGCAATGGCCGAGGCTAAGGTGCAACCAGTGCCGTGCGTGTGACGGGACATCAGTTTTGAAGAAGAGAATTCGATTTCATTCTCGCCATCAAAAAGGACGTCCGTTGCGCCCGAATTTAAGTGACCGCCTTTTACCAAAATGGCTACTTGTTTTTTTTGCGAGAATCGAAAGCTTAGCACGCGCGCCGCCGCTTTCATCTCCTCGACAGAATTGCACTGAATTCCCAACAAAACTTCGGTCTCACTTAAATTGGGTGTCACCACATCGGCGTAGGGCAGTAGCGATTCAATCAAGAATTGCCTAGCCTCAATATTAATTAACGCGTGTCCGCTGGTTGATTGGAACACAGGATCAATCACGATGTTTTTCAAGGGAACCCGTTCCAATAATTCGACCACGACTTTGATTTGTTCCGTCGTCGGCAGCATTCCAATTTTCACAGCGGCGATTTCAAAATCATCAAGAAGCGGGAGAATTTGTCCCCGCAGAACATCCTCAGATTGATGGTATGCGGTGTATACCCCCCTCGTATTTTGTGAGGTGATCGAAGTGATTGCCGCGACGCCAAAACATCCGAGAGCTGCTATGGTTTTGATGTCTGCCAACACGCCAGCGCCTCCTGACGGGTCGAATCCAGCAATTGTCATTACCGTTTGCATAACACTCAGTCTTGTGGGATGAGGGGGGATGATAACATCATCTTGAGGTTAGTGCCTAGCTCATCAATATTTTTGAAAAGTCCAATTCCAGCGATCCCGGCGGCCCCAACGGTGAGCGGCTCTCTAAAATTCGCCATCGTAATGCCTCCCAGTGCCAGGACGGGTAGTTTGATTCGTTCACATATTTCGGCGAACCGCCCCAGTCCCATTGGTGCGCCGTAATCAGCTTTCGAGGGAGTGTGATAGACCGGACCGCAGACAATAAAATCTGCGCCATTGTCATGGGCTAATCGTGCTTCTTCCAATGAATGCGTCGAAACGCCGACCAGGAAGTTTTCCCGATGGACGATGCGGCGAGCGTCAGCCGTGAAAAGGGAACTGGTTCGTAGATGGACGCCATCTGCGCCAGTCGCCAATGCGACATCAAGGCGATCATTGACCAACACTCGCGCGCCGTGCGGTTGTGCTGTTGAGCAGACTACACGAACGAATTCTCTTAGCTCTCTCGCTGACCAATCTTTCTCTCGAATTTGAATGAGTAGCTGACCTGGGGGAACGATTTGAGCCGCCAGAGCAATCGCTTCAAGCTGAAGGTGATAGTGGGGGGAATATTGCAGCCGATTTGTAATGAGGTAAATTAGAGGTAGCGAAGACAAGTTATTCAAACTTAATGGCCTCTGCACGTGATCTATCAATTTCGCTTAGTTGAGAAACACTTTCGCGGAATTTAAAAATGTCTCGCAAGCCTGCCAGGATGTTAACAGCACCTAAGGCTGTGACGGCACCTTTCACATACCCGCTATTGATAATCGGCACAATCCATCCTGCGTGGAGCTTGGTCACGGCAAACGACAGAAAAAAGTTTTCGTACCAAAATGGCGACCAGGGCAGATAAGCCAGCAATACCCCGACTTCCAGGCAGATCAAAATATAAACAATGACGCTGATTTTGGCTGACATTGGCGAAAAACCTCTCGACATCTCTTTCTTTCACTGCGATTCGGTCTGAAGCTTAACAGTTCAAATCACCCTTCTGCAACCGACAGATTTTTTTTCTCTGAATTTGGGAACATTCAGGGGAATCGAACTTTATTAACAACAAGCCTATAACAAAAAAGGAATGAACAGCCCTATGAGTAGTGTTTCTACGAGGAAAGCCAATATGCAGCAAGCAATTTTACTGTTCGCCCTTAATATCTTTGATGCTGGTCTGACATTATTCTGGACAGAGACTGGGCGCGCTACTGAAGCGAATCATTTGATGCAATATCTTTTAGATGGAGGGCCTGCGGTCTTTTTGATCTTCAAGATTTGTATTGGCATGCTTGCTGCTTTGTGTTTTTATCGGTGGGCGCATTTACCTACAGCGCGGTTAGGCTTGAAGCTTTCATTAGCCGTCTATCTTGTGATTTTTGCCATTCATGTTGGTGTCGGATTGGTTTCGAGTGGGGTCACAAGCTGGCTGGGTCTTTAATCAACCCTAATAAATACACTGTAAAGTAAGTTTCCTGGCGTAGCGCGATTTGCTAAATCGCGTGTGTTTCCCAGCGAAGCTCCGCGATTTAGCAAATCGCGTTACACTTCAGAATTTACTTTACAGTGTAATAAATCTAATAAAGATAAAAAGAGCAGGCAATAACGCCTGCTCTTTTTTTATCTTTAAATCTCGAAAGCGGTTATTTCACTTGGCCTAGTACTTCTGGCTTACCGCTGCGAATAACCATAAGTTCTTTGCCGGATTCATTGACCTGGCTCAGCGCCTGCATGAGTGAGGCAGGGTCTGTTACCGCATCTTCGCCAATTTTGACAATGACATCCCCCACCTGGAATCCTAATTGTACAGATTTCCCTGATGGCGTGAGTGTCGAAATCAAAACTCCGCCGGGAGCCGCAAAATATTTTGCCAGTTGTGGGGTGATGGCTGTGACCTCAATGCCATACATTAACCTTAACCATACGTCTGGCGGAGCGGAGTTCGTAATACCGCTCAGAATTGCACGGAATGTATTGGCTTTGGATTGATTCCTAGTGCGATTCGGATCATTTTCTGGGAGTCCTTGTGCGATCCGCTCATAATTTTCCACCTGACCCACAATCCAATTAAGTTGTTGTTTGGCATCAGTGGCGGGTGCGGGGGCTAATCGGGCCGGAAGTAATTTAAACTCATTCCCGCGTCGCACCTTCAACATTACTTCACTACAGGCGGGTAGAAGTCGAAGGGTGCTGGATAAATCTGCACCGGTTGCCAGGGTTCGACCACTAATGCTAACGAGCATATCTTGCGGACGCACACCGGCTTGTTCTGCTGGGCTATCAGGAAATACGGCAGCAATTAGAATTCCACGTTCCTGTTCTGTGAGCCTGTTCCGAACGGTCATGGCCCCAGGATCGTGATTACCGCTAGTCGCTCCAAGCCAGGCATGCGGGACGACGAACCGTTTGTGCTCAAGTATCATTGCCGCGATTTGTTGTACTCGACTCAGGGGATAGACCAGATGCGTTTCTTCTCCACTTGTGTCATACAAGACCAGCCCCAAGACCGAACCGTCTTTTTCAATCGCCACACTGCAATCCTGAATAGGAGTGAGTGTTGTGGGAGCGGTCAAATAGTAGATGGGATTGTTCGTGCTGAATCGGAAATCCTCAGTGGCTTTTTTTACAGCTCCATAGGAATTATAAATACGTGGACGAAAGAGCGACAGACCGGGTGTGCTGTTTCCGCGTTGCCGTGGGTTAAATCCAAAAAGCTGAATCGGACGTTGTGCTGCCTGTGAAACCAAATTGGCGGAGGTTTTGGCCGCAGCACTTAAAAAAATTGTCGGGATATTCGCAACCTTGAGAAGACATAACCCTGTCACCGAATCCATTCCCAAAAATGTCGCAGGGAACTGCCCCATCGCGTTGCCCGTTAGCGTGACTGTAAGCTGTGGAGGGGCATTCTGCGGGGAGAAATTGGCGAGTCGCGTGATGATATGGCCTGAATCGTCAAGCAAAAGACCGAGCGTCAAACTGATCGTTTGCAATTGCGGCACCGGTTCCCCATCAAGAGAAAAAACCGTTTCCTCGGCGCTTAATTGTTGCCGCAAGTCAACTTTTTGTGAAACGTAAACCAGCCCTGGTGGAAGCTGAGCGCGAACTGGACGATCCGCGGTTTGCGCCACTGCCAGAACCCAGGAAAGGCTCAAGCTGAAACAAACAAGAAATAGTCTGAAGCTAGTTTGAGTTCGCTGCATGATTGCGAAAGTCAGCCGCCACTCCGAGTAAGTTAGTAAATATTAGCCATCGCCGTTTCTACGGAGGCCGTTTTGGTTTGTGCTGAGCGCAGGTGCGCTGTTTGCAATCCCAAATTATATTCTGACAAATTAACCATCCGTGCTTCACCACTTTGATGCTTAATCATCACTTTGGAGGTCGCTATTTCCGCCTCTGCTGCCGTAGTGTTTGGCACCGTGACGGGAGTTGAACTGTGAGACGCGCTCTTAATATATCTGGTTTTTAAAGGCGCAGTTGAGATCACTGTATTCAGTTGAGATTGACTGGATGACGCTTTTGGCTCAACCGACATGGGAGTTTGGGCTGTTGACGCGATCTGTGGGGTTGGCGCAGCCACCTGTGCCACATTGGTTGGTGCCGGCGAATCAATAGATGGGTCATTGCGTAAGACGCCAAAAGTGACTATTGAAACCACAATCGCTACTGCTGCCATCGCCGTTCCTGCTTGTAGCCAGGAGAACGTCTGTCCAAACAGTTCAGCAAACCAGCCGGTCGAAGATTTATGCTGCTGCGCTTTGGCCTGAGCGATTCGCGCCCGAAGCTTAAAATCGAAATCGGAAGGAGCGGCAATGCGCGGCAACTCTTTGACTAGGGAGGTGATGTCCGCAAATTCATTGGCTTCTGTTTTGGCAGCGGCAATGCGCGCTTTCAGGCTGGCATTAAAATCAGCCGGAGCGGAAACGCGTGGCAATTCTTTGAGAAGTGCCAGGACATCCTGGAAATCATCGGATTGGCGGTTGGCCTTGGGGTTGTGACCGTTCATAAATTCAAACTCCCGAATCAGTTGGAAAATTCTTAAGCCTCAAATCTCAAACTAAAATCTTATAGAAATTCACGCAGTTTCTCTTTCAGCAGATTTCGCGCCCGATTGATGCGCGATTTGACGGTGCCATCAGAGAGGCCCAGTACTTCGCTGATTTCTTCGTAACTGCGTCCTTCGACATCCCTTAAAACAACTGCGGTTCGATATTTCTCCGGCAGCGTCGCAATCGCTTTCGCAATCGCCAGACGACGTTCTTCGTGAATCATCGTATCGTCGGGATGAATCGTCCGCTCATCCGGCAATTCAATTTCGACCTCGTCGCCTTCCTTGTCAAAAAAGGAGGGAATTGGAATCAGACGCCGCCGTTTGCGCTGACGCAACTCACTAATCGCCAAATTCGAGGCGATACGATAAATATATGTCGAAAAGCTGTAGTTCGCCTGATAACGATCCGCATTCATATACACGCGGACAAAAGTTTCCTGCGCCAAATCCACCGCCCGGTCGTAATCATTCAGCATCCGATACACAAAATTCGTGATTGGATTACGGTAGCGATTCACCAATTCCTGAAATGCTGCCTCATCTCCCTCACGGGTTCCGGCGATCAGCATATGATCGTCCATCTTTGCCACGGGAAGGGAACTGTCGTAAATCAACGGCTCGACTTCGCGCGCTTGGGGACGTGCATCAACAGCAGTTTCAATCGCCTGGTTGTGAGCAGCGTGATCAAGATCAGCGCTGAGTGAGAGTGTGGTCATTGTTTCAGGGTGTACTTGCTTTGTATCACTTGGTCGAAAATCGCTCTTGGCGCTGGTGCGTGGCGATGTGCCAGAAAGATCACTCATTCTATCCCTGGAAATTTGCCAGTGTAGCCAGCAAGGGAAGCCACTGTTGGTAATTCTTGCCGGTAATTTACCTGGTGGCGATAGGGGCGGCTCGCAGAGTTTGTAATGATCGGGGTCGTGAGCCGCAGTATACACGATCTTTCCGCACTCTACACGCTGGTAGTTGAGGATTGTTCCCTGAAGTTCTGAACTTTTTCTGAAAGCGCGCCGGAGAACCGCTCGTCAGCTCTGGATAATTTTCTGGACGCCACGATAATGATTGCGCAATACTGTGCAAGTCCGACCCTTGACAGTGATATTAACTCGAACATTGCAAAAAATTGCCCCAGCGCGCGAGGAGCAAAACCGATGAAATCAGAAGATTCGGAGCCAAATAGTACGGCATCTCTGGCTCGTCGTTTAGTCGCGTTATTGTGTCTCATTCCGCTTTGGAACTGTGTCTCTGCTGCCGCTATGGGGTGCTTGGTGGTTTACAGTGATGCCGACCAATATAAATTTCTGGCGGGTGTGCTTTCGGCTGCTAATGTTGGCGGATGGCTCTATTGGCTTCATTGCAGTTTGACTCACCTTCAAGATTCGCTTCAACGATGGGTGACCGCTCCCCAAAATTCACATCCCGGTTTTCGTTTGGCCGGATTGATTTCTCTGTGTGGGGCTGTGAGTTGGGTGGGCGTCCTGTTTCTGCTGGCGTATGGCATGCTGGCTTAATGGTTTCTTCTCAGCTCGCCCTCTCATTGATCCTCCTGTTTTCCATTGGTTGTTTTGTCACGCCTGCCTGCTTATAATGCCCGCGCAGCAATTTCACGCTGAGCTATAACAAGACATTTGACAGCTTATGATCCACGAGAATTAGCTTTGCTCGTTCTCGCCGGAGTAAGGACTGCCAAACCATTATTTGGAGGATAAAAATGAGCCTGAATGTTGGCGATATGGCTCCTGATTTTGAGTTGAAAAGCCATCTTGGTAAGATGGTGAAGCTCTCAGACCTCAGGGGTAAAAACGTATTTATTGCGTTCTATCCACTGGATTGGACGCCTGTTTGAACGGTACAAATGCCATCCTACGAAGCTGATTTACAACGCTTCGCGGATGCAGATACCCAAGTTTTGGGTATTTCGGTTGACTCGATTCCTTCTCACGTCGCTTGGGCAAAAAGCCTCGGCGGTATCTCTTACGACCTCCTCGCAGATTTCAATCCCAAAGGCGAAGTTGCTAAGGCCTACGGCGCATTTCGTGACGCTGACGGCATTACGGAACGGGCGCTTTTTGTGGTTGATAAAGATGGCAAGGTCGCCTACATAGACATCCACGACATTTCCAAGCAGCCCGACAATGAAGAAATCTTTGACGTGCTGAGGAAGCTGTAGATTGGTGATCGTTGGTCGTTGGTCGTTGGGCGGTTCTTTGTTTTTGCGGTCAGGATTGCATTGAAGCTTGAACTGCTAAATACAATTTTTACCGACCACCCGCCACCGACCAACGACAACTTTTAAGGATTCCTATGACCACTATGTCGCGTAAATGCGTACCGTTCACGCCGCTTGACCGTGAGCTATCTAAATCAACCATTGCCCTCGTCACGGCGGCGGGCGTCCATCGTAAAGACCAGACGCCTTTCAATATTGCTGATGAGTTGGGCGATTTGACCTTCCGCATTATTTCCGGCGATGCCCAAACCTCAGACCTGATGGTCACGCATCATCATTATGATCACGCTGACGCCGATCAAGACGTCAATGTCGTATTCCCGCTCGATATTTTGCGTGAACTACACGCCGAAGGATTTATCGGTGGGGTTGCCAAACAGCATATCGGCTATATGGGCTACACCATGCAGCTTAAACAAATGTACGAAGAAACTGCGCCTGCGATTGCCGAAGAGATCAACAAGCGTTCGCGGGCCGATGCTGTAGTTTTGACGGGGGGCTGACCGAACGTTTGTCACCGCACGGTCGTTGCGGTTCAACGTGAGATTGAGTTACTGGGCATCCCGACTGTATTGATTACGGTTGGCCCGGAAGCTTCCCGCCTAATGCGCCCACCCCGGGCGATGTATCCCAAAGATTTCAAAATCGGGAACTCGCTTGGTAAACCAGGCATGAAAGATTTACAGAAAAAAGTATTGCGAGAGGCTTTACTGATGCTGTCGGAACCGGCTCGTCCTGGAGAAGTACAGGATCGGGAATTCCCTGAATATCACACCTAAGGCAGATGGCGAATCTCAAATTTGATATTTGTAATTTGAGATTCGCTGCACCGCTCTAGCGCATTCCCACATCTTGCGGCATAATCCCGCCGTTCGTTTACACGGTTCTTCTGGCGCGACAATCCGCCAATTCAACCACAATCAGAACCATCAATAATCCGAAAGTCCTGGAGGAAAACTACACATGAATAAGCAGCGGCTCTTTCTCGCCAGTTGTCTGTCTTTAGTTGTCACCGCAATGATTTTCGCCCTGCGCGGAAATGTCGAAGATTTAGTTAAAAACGATCCGGCGTTAGCCAGTTTCTTTCCGGCGGCTACGGCCAGTGCGGATTACGGCTGGCTTTCCACGATGGCATTCTTTGGGTTTGCCGCTTCAATTCTTGTGACCTCTCCAATGCTCGATGCGTTGGGGATGAGAAACCTGTTGTACCTGGCATTTGCCTTGCACTTGGTTGGCGTGATTGGGTTCATCGTCGCGCCGAGTTATTCGATGATGTCCCTGGCGATGTTGTTAGCCGGTTTCGGCAATGGCTTGGTCGAAGCGGTTATCAATCCGCTGATTGCCACGCTCTATCCTGAAGAGAAAACTCATAAATTGAATGTCTTGCATGCCTGGTGGCCGGGCGGATTGATTATCGGCGGGTTGTTGGGCTACGCGAGGTCGCAAATGGGCATCGGCTGGAAAGCGCAAATGGCCGTCATTATTGTGCCGACGCTGATTTATGGCGTGCTGCTTTTCGGGCAAAAATTCCCATTGACGGAGCGCGCTGCTGCTGGAATTTCGACCGATGAAATGATTCGGACCGCCTTCAATCCCGCGTTTTTATTGCTGCTGGGTTGCATGATGATTACGGCTTCGATTGAGCTGGCACCCGGTCAAATGGTCGCTTCTGTGTTGGGTAACATCGCCAGCATGAGCGGGATTTTGATTCTGGTGTACGGCAGCGCCTTGATGTTTGTGCTGCGATATTTTGCCGGGCCGATTGCGCATAAAATTTCTCCGATTGGAATGATGTGGGCGTCCGTGACCTTGGCGGCCATTGGGTTATTCTTACTGTCGAACGTGACGACCTCAACCGGGGCTTATGTCGCCGCGACCGTATTTTATGTGGGTGTTTGTTTTATGTGGCCGACGATGCTCGGTATCACCTCAGAGAGGTTTCCGCAGGGCGGCGCATTCACGATGGGATTGATGGGATTTGCCGGGCAATTCGCTTTGGGTCTGGTGATTTTCTATATGGGCAAAGTCCGTGACGGATTGGGTGGCGATGCTGCCTCGTTCCGCTGGACGGCCATGCTGGCAATCGTTCCATTCATCGTATTCGCTTTGTGGTGGATGAAAGATAGGGCTAAGGGCGGGTATCAGGCCGTCAAGCTGGAGCAATCGTCCTGATCAATCAGCTCAGTTTTGTATTGAAACAGCGTCGAGGCTTACAGAAAGGTTTCGGCGCTGTTTGCTTTTGTTTGGGCAGAATGACTTCATTTTGAGCATGGGCTACAATGCCCTTGTGAAATTATCATTGCAAGACCTCAAATGGATTTTCGGTGTACTGTTGCTCTTGGGGGCAACCCTCCTGGCTCAGACTGAAGATGCGCGCCCCTCCTCTTTTTCTGGGCAACATTATCGAATTGAATTGGAAGTAGATTTTCAGGAGCAGAGTTTCGTCGGTCAGGAAATTGTTCGCTTTACAAATTCAACCCGCCGCGATCTGGATCAAATCAACTTTCACCTGTACCCCAATATTGGACAGGAAGAAAGCGAGTTTCCGTGGTTGACGGTGCAAGGCGTGGCACTGACGCCCAATGATTCGCGCTATTTGAATAAAGGTCAGGCGGTGCGTTTTGCCTTACGGGCGCGCAATTCGATTTTGCAGGTCAAACTGCCCTTCAAAATTGCACCCGGAAAATCGCTTGAACTCAAAATTGATTTTGCGGCTCGCGTGCCACGCATTCAACGTGAAGAAACGACCTTGCTGGCACATTTTCTTGAAGAGGCCTCTGACGCGATGCGCGAAGAGAAACAGGCCCGTGATGCTCGTGATATTTTCTTTGCTTGTGAGCAGACGATGTTGCTGGGCTATTTTTATCCGATTTTAGCGGCTCCCGAAGCATCAAGTACCGATCAAGGTTTAGCGGTGGGAGTCAGTGGCCTGGTGATTAGCGAAGTCGCCGATTATGAAGTCAAGGTTAATGTTGATGCCGGAATAACAGTGGTTGCCTCCAGCCGTCTGATTGAAAAAAAGTCTGATACAGACGGCAAGAATTTGCATTCGTTTCGTGGCAATAATTTGCGGGGGTTTGCGCTTGTTTTCGGAGACCATTGGAAATCAAGCGAACAAAAGATTGGCGACACCCGACTCGCTACCTACTTTCTTGCTGGCGATGAACGGATTGGGCAGAAGATGATGGACATTGGGGCCAACGCGCTCTCGACCAATAACAAAGCTTTTGGCCTCTATCCGTATGAGCAACTCAATATCATTGAGATGCCTTTGCCGGCGGGTTTCGGAGGGATCGAATTTCCTGGCCTTGTCGCCATTTCCCAAGCCTATTGTATTGATTTCGATTCGCCTGCTGCGGCGCGCTTGCCAGGATTACTCCGCGAGCAGGCTGACGTCATCAAAAATGCTTTGGAATTTACCCTCGCACAATCAATCGCCTTCCAATGGTGGGGAGGAGTGGTGGGCAGCGATTCGCAGCGAAGCCCCTATCTGGATGAGGCGTTGGCTCATTACGCAGCGACCTACTATTACGAAGCCTCATTTGGAAAAGCAGCAGGGGAAAAAGCTATTGATCAGAATCTTCGAGCGCCATATCAGGTATACCGTGCGCTCGGTGGGGTAGATGTCGAAGTTGCCAAACCCATCAAGGAGTTTCGCAATACGCTGCAATTTTCCTCTATCGTGCAGGCGAAAGGAGCGATGTTGTTTCATGCGCTCCGACGGGCGTTAGGCGACGAACAATTTTTTGGCGCGTTGCGGTTGTATTTCACGACACGAAAATTCCGCTTTGCTACGCCTCATGATTTGCGTGAGGCATTTTTGGCCGCGTCTCATAACCCCAACACCGTCAAGTCGCTTTTCCAGCGTTATCTGAAAGAGAAGCACGCCGACGAGGATGTAGGGAAACCAGATGTAACTTTTTTCAGTGCTCCAGAAAAAGGCAAAGCAAACAAACTCGGACGGTTCTTCAGTAAAATTGGTCGCGCTGCCGCTCGGCCTTTCTAAAAAGCAATTGGTCTTATCCCGGAGGCCAGGCCAGCGATCTTCCCCCCAAGATGTGTACGTGTAGGTGAAACACACTTTGACCACCGTCTGCACCTGTATTGATGCAGGTCCGAAATCCGCTTTCGGCGATTCCCAGTTGATTGGCAATTTTAGGAGCCAGCCAAAGTAGATGTCCCAGCAAAGCTTGATCGCCTTTTCCCGCATCATTGAGCGATTCCAAATGCTCGCGTGGGATAATTAAGGCATGGGTTGGAGCCTGTGGTGTGATGTCGTGAAAGGCAATTGCCAGATCATCTTCATAGATTTTTTTTGCCGGAATTGCTCCTTCCGCGATCTTGCAAAAGACACAATTATCTTCAGACATGAAAATTCTCCCGAAATGTAAATATGAGACCTTAGGTAAAAATGATGCACAACTATAAACGAGTTTCTGTGCATTAGAAATGCTTATTCAAGGCCTCGCTGATTTCTCTCGAAGATACTGGAAGCAGGGGGCGGGGGCGACTCAAATAGGACCTTGGTTTCACGCCGTCTGTTCGCTCGGCGTTGGCAATGCTCTGTAACTATGGCATATTAACGGTGAGTTCCGCACCCCAGCTTGCATACATCGGAGGACGATCATGATCTTCACACCTCGACATTTTTTTATCCAGATCGGTATCCTGATGCTGTTGGCCTTGCCACTATTGGCGCAGCGTAAACCTGAGCGTATTCGATTTCAGAAAGGCGACTTCTCCACTACTATCAAAGGTCGGTTGGTCAGTTATGACGCCAAAGATTACTTGCTTGGTGCTGGCAAAGGCCAAACGATGAAAATCAAATTGGAATCGGCCAACGCCTATTTCGTCGTCTTTCCAGCCAAAGGCGAGCCAATCGAAATGGGGCCGCGAACCGAATGGTCGGAGACCTTGGCAGAATCCGGGGATTATGTTGTGCGTGTTTTTATGATGCGTAGTGTCGCCCGCCGGAAGGGGTCCAACGCAAGTTACACCCTGAAAATTGAAATCAAGTGAACGCTGCCGGCGTTGATTGCTTCTGTGATTTGTCACCGCTTTTCGCTGGCGTTTCCACTCTGCCGCATTCCTCAGTTGTCTAATTTCTGCTTTGGGTTATACTTGCCGACTATTTTTTGAAAGTGGTAAGTAACTTCTTCGTATGTCAACTGGTAGATTAGAGATTACCCCCCTCGGCGGCTTAGGTTTTTTTGGAATGAATATGACCGTCTTTCGCTATGACGGTCAGATGATTATTGTAGATTGTGGGATGATGTTTCCCGATGAAGATTTGCTCGGCGTGGATATTGCCATCCCCGACTTCAGTTACATCGAAGCACACCGCGACGAAATCACCGCCATCGTCCTCACCCACGCGCATGAAGATCATATCGGAGCCTTGCCGTTTCTGCTGCAACTGGTGAATGTTCCCGTTTATGGCACTCGCTTCACGTTTGGATTAGTTGAAAACAAATTGCAGGAATTTGGCCTGCTGGAACAAACCGAACTGATCGAAATCAAAGGCCGCGAGAGCTTTTCTGTCGGTCAGTTTGACATTGAATTTATTGGTGTCTCGCATTCGCTGGTGGATTGTGTCGCGTTGGCGATTACGACACCGGTCGGGGTTCTGATTCATACCGGCGATTTCAAGGTGGATGAAACACCTGTGGTCGGGCCAGCGATTGATCTGGCCCGTCTGACGGAGTATGGCGATAGAGGCGTCTTGGCACTGCTTGCCGATTCGACCAATGTCGAACGGGATGGGCGCACGGGGTCAGAGAAAGCTGTGATTCCTGGTCTCGACAAAATCTTCAATGAAGCGGATGGGCGCGTCATTGTTTCGTGCTTTGCCACCAGCATTCATCGGCTGCAAATCATTTGTGATCTCGCGGCGGAATATGGCCGCCAAATAGCCTTGGTCGGGCGCAGCATGGTTCGCAACTTTGAGACGGCTGAGCGGCTAGGCTATCTTGATTTGCCCAATGGGTTACTGATTAGCCCCGCCGATGCGAAAAAATTATCACCAGATCAGGTTTGTTTATTAGTCACCGGATCACAAGGCGAACCCATGGCCGCGCTGCCTCGCATGTCGGTTGACCAGCATCGAGACGCCAGCTTGATCGCGGGTGATACGGTGGTGATTTCCGCCCGCCAAATTCCCGGCAACGAACGTTCGATCTCGCGGATGATGAATCACATGTTCAAACGTGATGCTGCCGTTATTGACAGTAGCGTCGCGCGCATTCACGTTTCAGGGCACGGGCGTGCGGGTGATTTGCAAATTATGTACGATGCCGTTCGCCCGAAATATTTGATCCCGATTCACGGGGAAACGCGGCAGCTTTATCGTCACGCCGCTGCTGCCAAAAAATGGGGCCATTCCAAAGATCGCATCATTCTCGCCGAAAGCGGAGATGTGATTGAACTGGACGAATTCGGCGGGCGGGTGAATGAGAAGGTGCAAGTGGGACGGACGTTGATTGATGATTCGCGTTCAGGACGGATTGATGACATGGTGATCCGTGACCGCAAGCACCTGGCGTACGACGGCGTGGTTTTACCGATTGTTGCGATTAATAAAATATCCGGCGAGATGGAATCCGCGCCTGAAGTCGTGCAACGTGGTTTGGCGATTGCTGATGATGGCAATGGATTTCTACAAAAGGCCCGCCTCATTGTCGCTGAAACGGTCAACAAAGCGCCGCACGATGAGCGAGTGGATTGGGCGCTCATTAAAGAAAAAATCCGCGTCGAACTGAAGCGGTATATTCAAAAAGAACTCGGTCGCCGACCAATGATTATCCCGGTCGTTTTGGAAATCTGAAAGAGGTGACCGGTTCTTCAATCCCCCTCAGCAAACTTCCTGCCTGCTTCCTCCTTCATTTCTGGAAGCGCCCCTGCATTAGGTCTATCAATCAATTGCCGCAGTAGAGAATCAATCAAAATGACTGAGTCGGTGATTTAGAGCTGGCGGCTGCAGAAATTCGATCCCCTGTGTCCTGAAATTCCCGCCGACGCTGTTGAGCTTCCGCTTGACAGGACAGGTGAGGATGGAGGGCTGGCGCGGAACTGCCCCGAACCGCGCGCCCCTCCGACTAATTCGCGTTCAGCAAACTTCAGTTTGCCGATGACAAAACTGCTTATTGGGCATCGGTGAACTGAGGTTTGGTGAACAAGGTAAAAGAGGCGAGCCAGCAATGACTCGCCTCTTTTACTGTTTATACCCTCAATCGGGCGACCTATGCCCCCGCTGCTGCGACGACCTTTTCCGCCGCATCTTTCATGCCATTGGCAACGAGAAAATTCATCCCGGATTCCTGCAACACACGCTGACCTTCTTCGACGTTGGTGCCTTCCAGTCGCACGACAATCGGGACTTTGACGCCGAGGTTTTTGGCCGCCTCAACCACACCACGCGCTACCATATCGCAACGCACGATCCCGCCGAAAATATTGATCAAGACTGCTTGCACATTGGGATCGGCCAGCAGGATGCGAAACGCGTTTTCGACTCGTTCCTGTGATGCGCCGCCGCCAACGTCAAGGAAGTTCGCTGGCTCGCCGCCAGCTAATTTGATGATGTCCATTGTTGCCATTGCGAGGCCTGCACCATTCACCATGCACGCGATATTGCCATCGAGTTTGATGTAGTTCAGATCGAACTTTGAGGCTTCAATTTCCAGTTCTTCTTCCTCATTCAGATCACGCAATCCAGCAAAATCCTTGTGCCGGAACATCGCATTGTCATCGAACGTGATTTTGGCGTCGAGCGCGTAAAATTCGCCGTCCTCGGTCAATAAAAACGGATTGATTTCCACCAGCGACGTGTCCAATTCAATCGCCGCTTTGTAGAGGGCCAACATGAACTTCACCGCTTTGCCGACGAGTGCCGGTGGGAGTCCGAGACCAAACGCGAGCTTGCGAGCTTGAAAGGCTTGAAAGCCGACCGCCGGATCAATGTACTCTTTGAGAATTTGTTCCGGCGAATGCGCGGCGACTTCTTCGATGTCCATTCCGCCCGCTGCGGAAGCCATAAAGACGTTGCGCGAAGCCGCACGATCCAGCACGATCCCAAGGTAAAATTCCTGCTTGATCTTCAATCCTTCTTCGATTAGCAAGGTGCGCACCAAACGGCCTTCGGGACCAGTCTGGTGTGTGACCAGATTCATGCCCAAAATAGCTGACGCGTGGGCTGTCAAATCTTCAGCCGTTTTCGCCAACTTGACACCGCCGCCTTTGCCGCGTCCACCCGCGTGGATTTGTGCTTTGACCACGACCGGAAACGAACCAAGCGTCGTTGCCGCTGCTTCAGCTTCTGCCACTGTAGTCGCCACGACTCCACGCGGCGTCTTGACATCGAAGCGGCGCAGGAGTTCTTTGCCTTGATACTCGTGAATTTTCATAAATAAGCCTCAATAAGAAATTGGTAATTTTGAAGTTGGGGAGTGTATGGGCGACGTCTCGAAAAATCAACCTTCATTGATCTGATGACGTGTGGTCATGAATGATCTTCCAGCCGTCTTTTTTGAATTGTCGCAAGATCAACGTGTACAGTCCGCCCATCTTCTTTCCATCTGACATCGTCAAATCCCAGCGTCCGCGCACCACCGCCGCTTTTTTGCCGAGCAATTCAACTTCGACATTACTAAAGGCGACTTTGCCCATTTCTTTGCCGTCGGATTGATACGTTTTGCGATACCGTTCCAGCACGGCGTCATAGCCTGCGCGTTTATTCCCTGCCGAATAAAAGGTCAATTGAGGTGAACGCCAATAACCTTTCATAAACTCTTCGAGATGGCCTTTGTTCCAGGCTTCCGTTTGCGCATCCAGAAGGGCACGGATGTCGGCTTCGGCTTGGGGCGCAGCTTTCTTTTGTGCGTGGACGTGGATGGTAAACAGTAATGAGCAGGCCAGTAGAAGCAAAAATTTTGTTTTCATAGCGATGATTCCTTTTAGAGAGTGGACGTGGCTAATCATAGTTTTTCTGCTAGACTTCGCAAGTCTTACGCGGTTCCCAACACAACTTTGCAGGAGAAAAAAGATGCGAATCTCTATCGGCTTGAGCCTTCTGGTTCTGACGATCATCATCACGACAACTATGGCGCAAACAAATTCATTTCAGCAGACAATCACCAGCGTCGAACGAAATATTCGGCTCGACACCTGGCAAATTACCAATCGGGCTTTCAACGACCCGAACAACTGGTCAGTCACTAAATACACGTTGCATGGTGGCAAGCAGGAGGGCGTAGACGTCATTGTCGTCAACAACGGCAAGCTCAGTTTTACGGTGATCCCAACGCGCGGCATGAGCGTGCTGAAAGTGGCGATGGGCGATATTACTTTGGGTTGGAATTCGCCGGTCAAAGAAGTCGTGCATCCGAAACTCATCAATTTGCAGGAACGCGGAGGACTCGGCTGGCTGGAAGGCTTCAACGAATGGATGGTGCGTTGTGGCGTGGAATGGGCCGGACATCCGGGCAAAGACAAATTCATCAACAACACGGGCGACGAAGCCGAAATGGACTTAACGCTCCACGGCAAAATCGGCAACATTCCGGCATCTGAAGTTGAGATTGTGATTGATCGAACTGCGCCGCATCGAATCCGCATTCGTGGCCGTGTGGACGAGCGCATGTTTTACGGCCCGAAGTTGGAACTGTGGACGGAGATTTCCACGGAAATCGGATCGAATACATTTCGCATTGAAGATTCGCTCAAGAACTACAGCATCTACGATCAGGAATTTCAGATTATCTATCACGCCAACTACGGCCCGCCGCTCCTGGAGCAAGGGTCTCATTTTGTTGCTGCGATCAATGAAATCAGGCCTTTCAACGCACACGCTGCGAAAAGCCTGAGTCAATTTGCCGAATATGTCGCGCCCACCAAAGGCTTCATTGAGCAAGTATACGGCATCATTCCGCTGGCCGATGGTAACAACAAAACAACCGCGATGCTGCACAATGCCGCAGGCGACAAAGCCGTGACGATGACCTATGACGTGACGCAATTGCCGTACTTTTCGTTGTGGAAGAACACGACCGCGCTCGAAGAAGGTTATGTCACCGGTCTCGAACCCGGCACAGGTTTTCCGCCCAATCGGAGCATCGAACGCAAAGCCGGACGCGTGCCGAAACTCAAGCCGAATGAAACGCGCCAATTTGCGATTGAAGTGGCGATTCTGGCGGGCAAAGAGCAAGTGAATCGCGGCAAGACGCTCATCAACGATTTGCAAGCCAGACAAGCGCCAAAGCTAAATCCACAGGTCATCAGACCTGAATAACTTCGACATTATTTCGGTGGATGACGGTGACGAACTGCAACTTCTCCAGACCAATCCCGGCTCCGTCGTCACCGTGATCGCCAAACGATAATAAAACCGCCAACCACGAATGCTGCCTGCCTTAGTGCTGTGTAATTTTAGTTTTTTGGGAAAGTCGTAGCGCGATTTGGCAAATCGCGTGTGCCCCCAATAATTTGAATTACAAAGCCCTAGTTTGCGCTGGTTGCATTCCAGAACCGCTGTACCCGTAGCGTTGAAAACCTACGGGCACAGCGGTTTCGTATTTGCTCGCCTTTGCCTTTTAGCATTGCCCACTGCAACGATTCTCTGCCCTCCAAGTTTGGTTTCTGCGGCGGCTCGAAAAAATATGGCTCAGCCTCTATACTATCGCCATCTCAACAGCGGTACAGCGGCAAGCCGCGCATAATCATAGGATCAACGACGAGTGATTTCATACCGAACAAGCAAATGGAGATATGTCTGCGCGGCAGGCTGCTTCTGGCTGCTCTGGCTGAGCGGGTTGGCATCTGTGACTGTCCGTGGGCAGACGCTCAGCACACATAAGGCACTTGGCCGCTATCAGCAATTCGTCTGGCAGGATCAACACGGCTTGCCGCAAAACGGCGTTCTGGCCAGCTTGCGGACGCGTGACGGGTATCTCTGGCTGGGAACGATTGAAGGAGCCGCGCGTTTTGACGGTGTGCGTTTCGTGGTCTTCGACAACAACAATACGCCTGAGATCAAAAATAACCAGATTTTGTCCCTGGCCGAAGATCGCGCAGGCGACCTCTGGCTCGGCTCAATGGGAGGCGGACTGACTCGTTATACACAGGGCCGCTTCCGGCTCTACACAACGCAGGACGGTCTCTCCAGTGATTTCGTGCGCTGCCTGGTTACAGATCGCGAGGGAAACCTCTGGATCGGCACACGGGGCGGAGGGCTGAATCTTTTCCGCGACGAACGGTTTACCACGTACACCACGCGGGAGGGGCTGCCCACGGATCGGATCACGACGATAGTGGAAGACCCAAACGGTGGTCTCTGGATTGGGACAAGCAAGGGACTCGCCCGATTCGAGCAAGGGCGATTCACGGTTTACACCACGCGTCATGGATTGCCACACGACACCGTGAACGCGCTGTGGGTGGATCGCGCAGGCACCTTATGGGTCGGAACAGAGAGTGGCCTTTGCCAATTCGTTCAAGGGCGCTTTATGCCCCAGGGAACAACAGCACAGGCATTGGCCCACGGTCCCGTAACGGCGCTGTTTGAAGATCGCCAGCATAACCTTTGGATCGGGACGCGCGGCGAAGGGCTGTTTTTGCTTCGGGGCGGACGCCTTATTCAATACACACTGCGGGATGGATTGCCGAGTGACACGGTGCTCGCGTTTTATCAAGACCCGGAAGGCGACCTTTGGATCGGCACCGTGGATGGCGGTCTTTGTCAGCTCAGAGAGGGCCGCTTCAGTGCCTACACCATTGAGGATGGACTGCCGCACAACTTCGCAACCGCCGTGTTTGGGGATTCACAGGGCAGTCTTTGGATGGGCACACTTGGCGGACTGGGCCGGTTGAAAGACGGGACGATCACAGCTTATAAAGCCGATAAAACTGTACCTGAAAACGACTCTATCGCCGAAGATCGCGCGGGCAATCTCTGGTTCAGTGCGGGGGGCAAGTTGACTCAATTCCGCAATGGCCAGTTCACGCCCTGGACGAGCACCTACGGATTGCCGCACGAACCTGTCCGCGAACTGCTCGGTGACCGTGCAGGCAATCTATGGATTGGCACGCCTGGCCACGGCCTAACGCAATACCGCGATGGTCGCTTCCGCAGCTTTGATACACGCGACGGGTTGGCAGACAACGAAGTGACGGCATTGTATGAAAGTCCGAGAGGCCAACTCTGGGTCGGCACGCGCAACGGCGGCATCAGCCGCTTTGAAGCCAAAACCCAGCGCTTCACC
>JAEUQN010000390.1 GCA_016789725.1 Blastocatellia bacterium
TGGGTTGGGACGTTCTGGCGGATTCCAAAAGACCGGCGAATTTCTCGCGCCCAGTCACCTGGCTTTCGATGACAGCGAATGGACGCCCGTAGATTTGCCGCACGATTGGGTCATCGGCTTGTCGTTCAAAAACGATCCGAATCTGACGAGCAAAGGTTCTTATCCGGTCGGGCGCGATTATCCCGAAACCAGCGTGGGCTGGTATCGCCGCGTGTTTGAATTGCCCGCAGCCGATGCAGGCAAACGCATCTCGCTGGAGTTTGATGGCGCTTACCGCGAGACGATGGTGGTGGTGAACGGTTATTATATCGGGCGGCACAGTGGCGGCTATGATCCGTTCAGTTTTGATGTAACGGACTTCGTTTATGCAGATCGTCCGAACACCGTGCTCGTGCGCGTAGACGCTACGAACAGCGACGGCTGGTTTTATGAAGGTGCAGGCATTTATCGCCACGTTTGGTTGGTCAAAACCGCTCTCGTGCATGTGAAAAAATGGGGCACTCTGGCGACGGCAAAAATTCAGTCAGGGCAAGCCACGGTATCCATTCGCACCGAGATCGAGAATCATTCCAAAGACGCGGCGAATGTGCGCGTCATCTCGACCTTGATTGACCCCGCAGGCAAACAGGTCGGCAAGACGACGAGCACGCCGTCAAGCATCGCCAGCTTTGACGAACATGCCTACGAACAGCAAATCGCCGTCAGGCAGCCCGCGGTATGGTCACTCGAAGAACGCCATCTTTATCGCGTCATCACCGAAGTCGAATCACAAGGCGCGATCACTGACCGTTATGAAACACGCTTCGGCATTCGTGATTTGAAATTCGACCCCGACAACGGATTCTTCCTCAACGGCAAGTCGGTCAAGATCAAAGG
>JAEUQN010000391.1 GCA_016789725.1 Blastocatellia bacterium
GGATTGAAACACACTTATGACCATGTTGCACATTGAAAACGTGATTCGTAAGTAGCTGAGTCGTAACCAAGGTGGGATTGAAACGGAGTTATAAAAAGGCTTTAAGAGTGTATATATTACTGTAAGTAGCTGAGTCGTAACCAAGGTGGGATTGAAACTTTAATATAATTCACAACAAGACCAGGCGGGATACAGCGTAAGTAGCTGAGTCGTAACCAAGGTGGGATTGAAACGAAACCCGGTCACTAAAATTAACGTTACTCGGGTTTGAGTAAGTAGCTGAGTCGTAACCAAGGTGGGATTGAAACGAAAGTCATTGTTTCCCTCCAAGTAATATGGTTCTTTCGTAAGTAGCTGAGTCGTAACCAAGGTGGGATTGAAACCAACAGTTATGTGCAAATTAAGAGAAAGTTTACGTCCAGTAAGTAGCTGAGTCGTAACCAAGGTGGGATTGAAACGAAAATTCTCAAAGATTTACTTGTGTTTGTGAAATTCGTAAGTAGCTGAGTCGTAACCAAGGTGGGATTGAAACTCGTGGTGCTACTTGAACACCCAAAAAGCAGAAACAGAGTAAGTAGCTGAGTCGTAACCAAGGTGGGATTGAAACTCGTATCGTAGAGGAACTTTGCAGTTACAAGAAATGCTGGTAAGTAGCTGAGTCGTAACCAAGGTGGGATTGAAACTTGATCAATCACTTCCATTGTTTGAGACGAGTGAACAGGTAAGTAGCTGAGTCGTAACCAAGGTGGGATTGAAACGAAAATTTGTGAGTGTACTGAATCCGCAGGCATAAGGTAAGTAGCTGAGTCGTAACCAAGGTGGGATTGAAACTTACAGACTTAGGAACCCTTGACGATGCG
>JAEUQN010000392.1 GCA_016789725.1 Blastocatellia bacterium
GTCGGAGCACGCGCCGGATCAAGAGTCGGTGCCGTAGCATCGTCTCGTTTCTGCGCGGCAACAGACGGCGTATCAAGGTCAGCTTCCTGAGGGTCCGGAGTGCGCCCCCCTACGTCAGCACCAGAAGTCGGTTTGGCCATAGGAACATGATCACACAGGTCGCTACGGATAGGCCAGTCGATACGCAGCGACGGCGACGGCCAGCCACGCGCCCAGGAAACACAGACCCCCAAGCGGAGTAATCGCGCCCAGCCAGCGGACTCCCGACAGCGCCAAGACATACAGCGATCCAGAGAACAACACCGTACCCAGCACAGACAGGACTCCGGCCCAGCGCACTGTCGGACTCAGTGGCAACATCCCGATAAGACAGAGCAGCAGCGCGTGGTACATCTGATAGCGCACGCCGACCTCGAAGATGGTGAGTAGATCGGGCGGCAGCTTCTGTTTCAGCGCATGCGCACCGAAGGCTCCTCCCGCGACCGATACAAAGCCAGACAGCGCGCCGACCATCAACCACGGACTCGGATTCACACTCATGGTCGCGCAGCATATCACCAGAATTGGGGCTGGAGACTTGCGACTCGGCCTCAACTCCAAGATACGAAGCAGGGTTTAGGAGCCGAACTCAGCGACGACGCCCTGCACTTCTTTGATGAACTGTTCACGGTGCTGACGCTCGAACTCCTGCCAAGTACAGAGACTGCGCGGGTCACGGACTCGATCGATAAACAGCGTCGCATCCAGGTGATCCACTTCGTGCTGAAACGTCCCCGCCGAGATACCGCGCGTCACAAAATCGAGCGCTTGTCCGTGACGATCCCAGGCCTGCACTTGCAGCTCACAGAAGCGATCGACCC
>JAEUQN010000393.1 GCA_016789725.1 Blastocatellia bacterium
TGGCCGAAAGTGGAAGCCAACCCGTTGGCCATTGCCGCTGCGCAGGAAGTCGCCAAAGCGCCGCACGACGCGGCCAATCAGCAACTGCTCGGCCTGGCGTTGCAGAAGATTTTGCAAGCCGACGAAGCGCTGGCCGTCGAGATCAAACAGATGCTGGATGAAGCCAAAGCCGCGGGCGTCAATCTGATTCAATCCGGCGACCGCAATGTTTTCAGTCAGGGCAATAACAACATCAACATTACGGGTGACAACGTGACGATCAAAAACGGCTGACACGAAGCGTCTGTTGCCCGACCTAGCCTTCAACCCGTGAAGCGGGTGGCGAGCATAAAGCCTGGGGTGGAGCGCAGCGTAACCCCAGGTTATCGGCAACAAGACGCCAGCCCGCGAAGCCGGGCGGCGGAGTCCACATTAGCTGTCGCCTGCTCTCGCAGGCTTTGTTCAATAAACGTCCTACTTCTTCCTGGGGTTCGCGCTGCCGCGCTTCACCCCAGGCTTTATGCTGACGCCTGCTACCGCAGGCTAAAATTGAAACGGTTATGAACGACCAAAAACCACAGCCCGGCCAACGCAACATCGCCAGCCAAGGCGATCGTAACATCAACGCTTCCGGCGACAATCCAACGTTCAACTTTTTCAACACGCCGCCCGAACGTTCGCCCAAACATCAACTGCGCGCGCCCGTCGGAGATTTCGTTGGCCGCGAAACCGAAATTGCCGAACTCACCGCCGAGCTAACCAATGGCGGGCAAGTCGGCATCAGCGGCATCAGCGGGATGGGCGGCATTGGCAAAACCGAACTCGCGCTGGTCGTCGCCAATCGCTTGCTGCCGAAGTATCCTGACGCGCAATTGATG
>JAEUQN010000395.1 GCA_016789725.1 Blastocatellia bacterium
CGTCAGTCGGCGATAAGTCGCCGCTGGTTTTTCTTCGGTCTTGGTTGCGGCCGCGCCTCCCGCGCCTTTTGATGCGCCGTCGGCAAATTCGCGCGTCAGTTGGCCAAACTCCAATTCCGAAAACAGATCATAAGCCGCACGGTGATCCGGCTCTTCCATCACCAGGGCAGTCAGATCAAGTTCGACCGGGACGTTCAGATCAATGCGCGCCAGTTCGCGCGACATACGAATTTGCTCGGCGTGATCGCGCAACGATTCGCGGTAAGCTTTGCGTTTCACCTGTTCCCAACCGGCCAGCGCGTTTTCGATGTTGTCGAATTGTTCCAGCAAGCCGACCGCGCCTTTTTCGCCAATGCCGGGCGCACCCGGAATGCCGTCGGCGGTGTCGCCCATCAACCCCAGCCAATCCACAATTTGGTCTGGCCGCACGCCGTATTTGGTTTTGACGCCTGCTTCGTCGAGAAAGACTTCGCCCGCTTTTTCCACGCGCAAGACGACAACCGACGGATCGTGTACAAGCTGGGCCATATCTTTGTCGCTGGTCACGATGATCGTTTGCAAACCTTCCGCCGAGGCCAACCGCGCCAGCGTACCCATGATGTCGTCGGCTTCATATTTGGGCAGCTTCAACACCGGCACACGCAACGCGGCGCAAACGCGTTCGATATAGGGCAATTGCGCCACCAGGTCTTCGGGCATTTCGGGGCGGTGCGCTTTGTAGGCGGCAAACTGTTCCTGGCGATAAGTCTTTTCTTTGGTATCATGCACCTCGCCCAGATAGTCTGGTTTGTGGTCGCTGATCATCTTGCGCAACGTGACCGTGAACCCATAGATCGCGTTGGTCGGCAATCCT
>JAEUQN010000396.1 GCA_016789725.1 Blastocatellia bacterium
TATTATATAAGCTAATAACAATACAATAATAAATACCACTTGCTGGAAATGTGCAATTGAAAATCCCAGCGCCGCTGCAAAAGGTGAAACGGGCAATAAAATTATAAGCAAAAGAGCAATAAAACTTGTAAGCAGAACCAGCTTTCCTGGCCTGCTCTTTAAAAAAGATTTTCTGGTCCGGATGATGAAAAGGATCAGTAACTCTGTAATAGATGATTCCAGGAACCAGCCGGTTTGAAAGGAGGATCCGGTAAGCCCAAAGTGAACAAACAGCACATAAAAAGTAATGAAATCAAAAATGGAACTATGTAATCCGAAAACGATCATGAAGTTTCGGATTAATTTCAAATTCCATTGACCGGGACTGTTCAACTGGTCCATATCTACCTGATCGGAAGCAATGGTTAAAAAAGGTAAATCAGTAATAAGATTCGTAAGTAGAATTTGTTTTGGCAGCATAGGCAAAAAGGGCAAAAACAAAGAAGCTCCCGCTACGCTGAACATATTGCCAAATGTGGCTCCCGTAGTAATAAAAAGATACTTCATAGAGTTGGCAAACGACTTTCTCCCTTCCTGTACCCCATCCGCGAGCACGGACAGGTCTTTCTCGAGGAAAACGAAATCAGCAGCCTGTTTTGCAACATCAACAGCATTATTGGTAGATATCCCGATGTCGGCAGCATTAATTGCTGCCACATCATTGATCCCATCTCCAATAAAAGCTACCGTCAGATTTGATTGTTGAAGCGACTTAATAATTCGTTCCTTTTGACGAGGCTCTATTTCAGCAAATACATCCGTAGTTTTTACTTTAACCAATAATGCTGCCGGATCCATTTTGTCCATAT
>JAEUQN010000397.1 GCA_016789725.1 Blastocatellia bacterium
TTTTGGACAATGCCAGCCTAGTGCAGAGTGGTTTACTGGTACTTGAATCAAGACATCTGTGACAAGCTTGAGTATTCCTGAATCCTTGTGAATCTTAGGCAGATTGTCATAATCAATAAAAAAAGCAAAATTCATGTCACTATTGCTATAGGGGCTACTTGACTGGAATAGTGAGGCACTGGAGAAACTATATTGGTTTTGATTGAGAGAAGGCAAGAGAAATTTCGCAGAAATAACCCTAATGCCTGATTAACAAGTCAGCGCCGCTTTGGCTAGGCTGCGAAACCGTGCATAATGCGCGCATCCATCGAACAAACGTTTTACTGAAAACCTGACAACTCCGGGAGAGAACAACCATGATCACATTCAAAGTGAACGGGGTCGCGCGCAAATTCGACGGCGATCCTGAGATGCCGCTCTTGTGGTATCTGCGCGACGAAATCGAATTGACCGGCACCAAGTACGGCTGCGGCGAAGGGCTGTGCGGGGCTTGCACGGTTCACGTCAACGGCGCGGCGGTGCGCAGTTGCCAAACGCAGATGCAAAGTCTGGCGGGAAAATCCGTCACCACCATCGAAGGCCTGAGCGCAACCGGCACGCATCCGGTGCAGCAAGCTTGGAAACAGGTCAACGCGCCGCAATGCGGGTACTGCCAGACCGGGCAGATCATGCAGGCCGTCGCCTTGCTCAAACAAAAACCCAAACCGACGGATGCCGACATTGACGCAGCCATGCGCGGCAACATCTGCCGTTGTGGCACGTATCAGCGCATCCGCGAAGCCATCAAACTGGCCGCGACCAAACCTGCCGCCAAAGCCCCGGCTGCCAAACCCGCCAAAACGACAG
>JAEUQN010000398.1 GCA_016789725.1 Blastocatellia bacterium
CACCAATACGGACAAAGAAGGACGATTTGTTTTTCCTACTTTGCCGCCCGGAACCTATAAGCTAAGTATTGAAGCTGGCGGGTTTAAGCGCTTAGAGCGTACGGGGATTGTGTTGGTTGCCAACGACAAATTGACCTTGGGCGATCTGGGGTTAGAAGTCGGTGCAGCCAGCGAAACCGTGACGGTTACGGCTGAGGCGACCTTGCTGCAAGCTGAAAGCGCCGAACGTTCTTACGCCGTACAAGGCGAAATCGTGCGCAACATCGCCGTCAACGGACGGCAAGCCATCGCATTGGCTGCGATCGCTCCCGGTGTTGTGACAACGACGAACACCGGCACGCCGGGTGACATCACCAACATGAGCGCCAACGGGTTGCGCACCAGCGCCAACAACCTGACGCTCGACGGCGTGGCCACGGTTGATACTGGCAACAACGGCCAGATGTTCGCCGTGGTGTTGGATTCCATCGCCGAATTCAAGGTTTTGACCTCGAACTATCAGGCGGAATATGGCCGTTCCGCAGGCGCACAGATCAGCGCCGTGACGCGCAGCGGTTCAAAAGACTTTCATGGTTCGTTCTATGCGTTCCGCCGTCACGACGGCATGAACGCCAATACCTGGATCAACAATCGTGACAGCACGCCGACCAACCGCATCAATAAACCGCGTTTGGATCAACGTGACATCGGTTACACCATCGGCGGTCCGGTCTGGATTCCGAAAGTGTTCAACGAAGACAAAAACAAAGTCTTCTTCTTCTTTAGCCAGGAACACCAAAAACGATTCACACCGCCTGCCGGTCCGGTGCGTGTGACAGTGCCGACGGCGCTCGAACGTGCGGGTG
>JAEUQN010000399.1 GCA_016789725.1 Blastocatellia bacterium
GCCGTGAACCGGGCCTGAACGGTAGACTACATCACGCCGAAGCGGCTGAAGGCCTCCTCGCTGCTCATCCCCGCCTCGATCGCCTGGCGCACCTTGTTCTCGGCTGCGGCCTTGTCGAGAGCGGCGGCAATCGCATCGCTCTCGGCCTCGCGCGGAATGACGAGTACGCCGTCACGGTCGCCGAAGATGATGTCGCCCGGCCTGATGCGCACGCCGCCGATCTCGACCGTCACGCCGAAATCGACGACCTTGCCGCGCGGCGCCTGGTCCTGCGCATAGGAGCCGTAGCAGAAGGTCGCAAAATTCAGATCGAGAATGCCGGCCGAGTCGCGGCAATAGCCATCGAGCACCGCGCCGCTTGCCTTGAGCATCATGGCCCGCGTCGACATCAATTCGCCCCACAAGGCATAGCGCGGCGACGCCCCGGTCGCGACATAGATTTCGTTGGCCTTAAGGCTGTCGAGCGCGCGGAACATGAGGCCGAAGGGCTTTTGCGAATAGGCGCCGGGGCCTTCGTCGCTCCGCCTGAAGTAATCGGCCTCGAGCACCGGCATGGCGCGGCCGATCGCCACCATGTCGTCGCGCAACGGTCGAATGTGCGGCGGCAGGAACTGGTGCAGGAAGCCCATCGTGTCGAGCACGTCGCCCACCACCGCGGTGAAGAGCCTCGCGCGCATCGCGGCAAAGAGCTGATCGTCATCGGCAAATTTCATCGCGGCGCCCCTCTTCAACTCTCAGACATCATAGCGATAGAGGCAATACATGTCGGTCGGGTCGGTATAGATGACGCGCGAACCGGAATAGCCGGCCTGCCTGCCCGCATCGATCCAGCCCGATCGCGTCTC
>JAEUQN010000039.1 GCA_016789725.1 Blastocatellia bacterium
TAGTATTTTTCTGTATATGCATGAGCATCCAGTCAAACTAATGGTAGTGGGTGACGAACAAAACGATTACGTCGTGATTCGTGACCTCCTGACAAATCACTGTAATCCCCCGCTGGAAGTTGTGTGGGTCGAACACAATGAAGCAGCTTTGACGGCCCTTTTACAAGGGAAGTATGACATCTGTTTTATCGGGGGGGATGCTGAAACCTTAAATGGATTAGAGTGGCTGTGGGAGGCTCAAGCGAATGGCAATCAAGTACCTGTCATTGTCCTGACGGAACCTCATGACCATGAACTGAATTTGGCGTTGCTGGAAGCTGGCGCTACGGATTATTTAGTTCGCTCGCAATTGACCGCTTCATTGTTGACCTGTGCCATTCGTGCGGCGCTGCGAGGGGCGCAAGCCCTCGCAGCTTTGCGATCCAGTGAAGAGCGTTATGAATTGACGGCCAATGGCGCGAATGATGGCTTGTGGGACTGGGACCTGAAAAAGAACGTGGCCCATTTTTCGTTGCGTTGGAAATCCATGCTGGGGTATGCCGATGACTCTATCGGAAATAGCCCGGAAGAATGGTTCAGTCGCGTTCACCCGGAAGATTATCCCGCCCTGGAACGTGCTTTGGCAGCGCATCTGGATGGGCAAACGGCGCACTTTGAGCATGAGCATCGCATGTTGCATCAGGACGGCAATTATTGCTGGATGATGAGCCGGGGCATTGCGGTCCGCGATGAGGCGGGGAAAGGCCGTCGGATGGTAGGGTCGCAAACGGACATCACACTGCGTCGGCAGGCCGAGGAGAAGCTTCGCTATGGTGCGTTACACGATGATTTGACGGGGTTGCCGAATCGCGCCGCGTTTATGGAACGATTGCGGCGTTCGCTGGATCGCGCGCGGCTGGACGATGAATATGTGTTTGCCGTTCTGTTTTTAGATCTGGATCGCTTCAAAATTATCAACGATAGCCTGGGGCATCGCGTAGGCGACCAACTGATTATTGAAATTGCTCGTCGCCTTGATTCTTCCTTGCGTCCCAGCGATTTGGTCGCGCGATTAGGGGGCGATGAGTTCGTGGTTTTGATAGATCATTTGCGGGAAGAACAAGACGTTGCCTATGTTGCCGAACGCATTCAGAAAATTCTTTCGGTGCCTATTGCGCTGGATGAACGCGAAGTTTTCACCACCGTCAGCATTGGCATTACGATGAGTTCGTCGCTTTCCGAATGTGCCGAGGATTTACTGCGCGAAGCTGACACCGCCATGCATCGCGCGAAGTACAATGGCAAGGCCCGCTTTGAAATTTTCGATCCGCAAATGCGCGAACAGGCTTTACGCTTGATGCAATTGGAAACAGATTTGCGTCGTGCCTTGAGCCGTGAAGAGTTCGTGTTGTATTACCAGCCAATCATCTCCTTTGAGTCGGGACGACTGGCAGGCTTTGAAGCCCTGATTCGGTGGAATCATCCGCAGAAAGGGTTTGTCGGGCCTGGTGAGTTCATCCCGATTGCCGAGGACAACGGAATGATTAACCCCATCGGTCGTTGGGTTTTATACGAGGCCTGTCGTCAGATGCGCGAATGGCAACGGAGCCATGTAGGTGGACTCCCACTCACGATGAGCGTCAATCTTTCCGGCAAGCAATTTTCGCAACCAAATTTGATCGAAACCATCGCGGGGATTTTGAAAGATACAGACTTGCCGGCATCGTTTCTCAAACTGGAAATTACGGAAACAGTCATTATGGAAAATGCCGATTCGGCAGCCGAGATGCTCAATGAACTCAAAGCTCTCGGCAGCCAATTAGCCATTGACGATTTCGGCACGGGTTATTCTTCTTTCAGCCATCTGCATCGCTTTCCCATTGATACCTTAAAAATAGACCGCGCTTTCGTCAGCCGTATGGATGTGTCCCTCGAAAGCTCAGAAATCGTCCGTACCATTTTGACGCTGGCCCACAACCTGAAAATGTCGGTGGTTGCTGAAGGCGTTGAGACCTCGAACCAGATTAAGCAATTGCGGAATCTGGGCTGTGAGTATGGACAGGGATATTTTATTCATCGCCCGATGCCTGCTGCCGAAGCGGGGCAATTGATTGCGGATGAGCTTCAGGACGGCATCGGCATTCGCAAGGCGGCATAAAGATTTCCGGCTCAGGTCAGGTACAAAGGCGAGAGGGCTACCAGCTTCTCGCCTTTTTATTTAAGACGGGATTTACAAACCTGCGTAACCTTCAGATACTAACAGCCTCGGCGAAGTCAGGTAGTCGAATGGCCTGCTTGACTCATTTGAAAAGCAAGAATCTTAAACAGGCGGGCCGCCTGTTTTACAGTTTTGAGATGGCTTTATGCACGAAACTTCAAAAGACGACCGCACGTGGGCTTTGATCTGTCATCTGGCCGGGTTTGCCGGGCTGACGGGGATTCCGTTTGGCAATATTCTGGCCCCATTGATCGTGTGGATGATTAAGAAAGATCAGTCCTGGTTCGTTAACGATCAGGGCAAGGAAGCGATCAATTTCCAAATCAGCCTGACCATCTACGCGATCATTGCTGCGATTCTGATTTTCATTCTGATTGGTATTCCGCTTTTATTTGCTTTGGGGATTGCGTGGCTGGTTTTGATGATTATTGCGGCGATTAAGGCCAATGAAGGTATCACCTACCGCTACCCGGCGACGCTGCGGTTCATTAAATAAGCGGATGACTGTCTCTGATGAGCAACTCCACAATAGCTGGCGTAGTGTGTTCCTGTGGCAATAAGTGAACTGTCAGACCGCACTGCTCAGCGGCCTTCGCTGTCACGGGGCCAATGCAGGCAACACGCGTGTTGGGTAAGTGGGGTGCCAACTGATCTGAATCCAACAACACCGCCAGATTATTGACGGTCGAGGGACTCGTAAAGATGGCGTAATCGGCTGGTTGATGACTAATAAGCGAGACGATTTCTTCGGTGGATACGTCGGGCAGGACATTTTGATAGGTTTCGACGACATCTACCATCACACCAAGTTTTTCCAAAGAAGGGCGAATGACGTCGCGCGTTGCTTTGGCCGCAGGCAAGAGCATCCGCGTGCCGCGCAGTCGTTGCCCCACACCATATTTACGGATGAAAGTTGAGGCCAGGGTTTCCGCCGTAAATTTTGATGGGGTTAAATCTACCTGAAGCCGTTCTTCTAATAACTTGTCGGCTGTCTTTTTACCCACCGCGCAAATCTTCAGCGCCGCCAACTCTGCGCGCCCATGCCCCGTTTCATCAAAGCGATGGAGGAAATGCGTCACGGCATTCGAACTGGTGAACACGAGCCAGTGATAGTAGCGTAATTTGCTGATGGCGTCGTCCAACGCGTGCCAGCTATCAGGCGGTCGAATCTCAATCGTCGGACACAAAATAACGGTTGCGCCGTAGCTTTGAAGGGAGTGCGCCAGCCCGTCTGCCTGATGACGCGCGCGCGTCACGATGATTCGTTTGCCCGTCAGCAATTGCTGAGAGGCGGGTTTTGCGGCTGGCTGGATCGTTATGGATGATGCTTCTGGGACTGGCCATGATGCCAACACGGGTTCCGCTTTCACCGCAACGGAGGGCGGAACTCTTAATTCTTTGGGGCGGTCTGTGGATGCAATCATCCCTGATTCGATCACTAATTCCGTAGGTGGCTCAAACGAAGTTTCGGGAAGAGGCGCAACACTGAAATAGGTTTCAAAGGCCGACTCCGAGCCTTCTTCTCGCATCATCAAGCCTTCATCTTCTTCAACTTCAATCTCTTCCTCAAGGACAGCGATGGCGACTTCGTTGTTAGATTCATCAAGCAGCGCAAGCCTTTCATCCGCTAAAGCGGAATTGATAGGAGTCGTTGATTTACCCTCGATGGGTGCGAACCCTGTAATTCCTGACGACCCCATAGCGGGCGTTGAGGAAGTGGCAGGAGCAGATGTCGGAGACGCAAAGGGAGATGCCGAAAAGTCTTCCGGCGGATTATCGGGCGGGCCAAAATCGTCTCCCTCGTTCAATAAGTCACGGGCACCTGCTGCAATTAAATGACGTGCCAGCAGACTGCCTAGCTCTTCGCACTTGTACTGTGACCCGATGACCTCATGGCGGACGACTTTCGTTCCAATCAGGTTGCTCACCAACGCTTCCAGTTTTAACTGTGTGCCATCGGGAGTTGTTTCAACCTGTCCAAAGGCTGCAATCGGAACCGCGCACCCGCCGCCGAGTCCTTTGAGCAAAGCGCGTTCGGCCTCGACTGCGCTGCGAGTGGGCCAATCATTGAGACCGTCCACTAAAAAATTCGTGCGTTCGTCTTCGATACAAGTCTCGATGCCCAGCGCACCTTGCCCGACCGCCGGAAGTAGATGATGAACTGGGATAAGCTGTGTGATGCGCGCACTGTAGCCCAGTCGAATGAGTCCCGCTGCCGCCAGAATGATGGCGTCAAACTCGCCTTCTTCAAGTTTGCGCAAGCGGGTTTCGACATTGCCGCGCAATTCAAAGATCTGGGCATCCGGGCGCAGATGACGAATTTGCGCCGCCCGTCGCGGGCTACTGGTCCCGATGCGTGGTTGGACGGGTAAACTCAGAAGAGAATTAACGCGAGAAACCAAACGCCGATTGACGACCAGCGCGTCACGTGGGTCTTCGCGTTTGGTAATTGCCCCCAGATGCAAACCATCGGGTAAAGTGGTCGGTAAATCTTTCAGGCTGTGAACGGCTAAATCAATCGTCCGGGCGTAGAGTGCTTCTTCAATCTCTTTAGTGAACACACCTTTGCCTGGCATCCGTGCGAGAGATGCTTCGGTTAGTTTATCGCCGGTTGTTTTAATGATCTCGATTTCGACTGTGAGGCCGTCGTGCAAGCGTTCGAGTTCGGCCTTAACCCAGTTCGCCTGCCAAAGGGCAAGTTTGCTACCACGAGACCCGATAATCAGGTTCGGCATATTATCTTTACGATTTGGGCGGGACACGGGCGCAAGCTTAGCGTTTTTTGACACCTGACGCAATGGCGAATCTTTAAACCTCTCAACTTGTCGCATGCGGCTTCTTTCGTTATAGTGTGCGGCGTTTTCAAGGCTTCTTTTATCAATAAGTTGTTTGTGTGGCCCCGAATGAAAGCAGGTAGCGAGGATGGAAAACTCCGAGATCGCCAATTCAGTTATTATTCCTTTGGAGCGCGAACGCCTCGCGTCGCCAACCCCAGCGCCGTTTAATTCTGTCAGCACGATTGCCGCGCAGATTCGCCAGGAAATTCACAAAGTTATCGTTGGGCAGGACGAAATCATTGACCAGATTCTGATTTGCTTGTTTGCTGAGGGGCACGCATTGCTTGAAGGTGTGCCGGGAACTGCCAAAACGCTGCTTATTAAAACGCTCGCCAAAGTCATCGGCGCATCGTTCAACCGCATCCAGTTCACCCCTGATCTGATGCCGTCCGACATTACCGGCACAAATATTTTCAACCTGAACACTTCGCAATTTACCTTGCGCAACGGCCCGGTATTTACGGATTTGCTGCTTGCCGATGAAATTAACCGCACGCCTCCGAAAACGCAGGCCGCGCTACTGGAAGCAATGGAAGAGCGGCAGGTTTCAATTGACGGCGAAAGTCATCCGCTGTCACCGCTGTTTTTGGTGTTGGCGACCGAAAACCCAATTGAATATGAAGGCACATATCCGTTGCCCGAAGCACAGTTGGATCGCTTTCTGCTCAAAGTTCTGATTTCGTACCCGACCGAAGAACAGGAATTACAAGTCATCGCCAATTGGCAAGCTGGATTTAATGCGCGCAAATTGGAAGCCGTGAACTTGCAACCGCTCGCTGATCCCGCCGCGATTGCCGAAACGCGCGCCGCCGTTCGCCGCGTGACAGTCGAACCCGGTGTGCAAAAATATTTAGTTGAAATTGTCCGCCGCACGCGCGAACACGCCAATATTCATTGGGGCGCAAGCCCGCGCGCTTCCGTCGCATTGTTGTTGGCAAGCAAGGCCCTCGCCGCGATGCGAGGCCGCGATTTCACGACGCCTGACGATGTTCGTGATGTCACGCATCCTGTGTTGCGCCATCGCATCGTGATGCGCTCCGACGCCGAGATCGAAGGCATCACGGCGGATCAGGTGATTGATGAAATTTTGGTTTCGGTCGAAGTGCCTCGGTAGAATTGAGGCAATCAAAAGGCAAAGGACAGGGGCGGAAGTGAAAAGATAGGCGCTTTGTTTTTTTCTTTTGATAAAAGCGGCACAGCCTTCCGAATAAACTTTTGCCATTTGCCTTTTGATATTTGCCTTTTGAGTTCGTGTCTTTTCCCATGCTTTTCACTCGCCGCTTTTTCATCCTGCTTATTCTCGGCGTCATTCCGCCGTTGCTCACTTGGCCGTGGCCGGGTAGTAAGTGGTTGCTGATTGGGTGGAACGTCGCCTTACTGGTCACGGCGTGGCTGGATCATCGGCAGGCGGAAGACGTTTCACAAATCGAAGCGACGCGTCATTTGTCGCAACGCTTCATCCTTGGGGCGGAAAATGAAGTGCAGATTGAATTAGCCATGCGCCCGACGCGACAACTCATATTCACCCTCAAAGACGAATATCCGCCAGAACTGGAATTACAGGGCGAACGATTGCTAACCTTCACGATTCCGCGCAAAGCCCGCAATTCCATCAAGCAAAGCTACAAACTGTTTGCCGCCGCGCGAGGTGATTATCACTTCGGTGATTTGCTGTTGCGTTGGACTGCACCGTTTGGGCTGGTCGTCAAGCAGGCGCGCATCCCGGCAGCGCAAAGCGTCAAAGTTTATCCAAACCTCAGCGCCGCGAAACAACAGGAATTGCTCGCGCAGCGCAACCGGTTGCTACAAATTGGCATTCGGCGCACACGCTTAAAAGGTCAGGGCAGGGAATTTGAAAGCCTGCGCGATTACGTGCGCGGCGATGCGCTGCGGCATATTTCGTGGACGGCGACGGCGCGGCGCGGCAAGTTGGTGACGCGGCAATATCAGGCTGAACGCAATCAAAATATCGTCGTGATGGTAGATGCTGGCCGCCTGATGACGTCGCGCATTGATAATTTGTCAAAGCTTGATCACGCGATCAATGCGGCTTTAGCGGTTGGCTTTGTCGCCAATCGGGGCTCTGACAATATCGGCTTACTTGCCTTTACGCGCGAAGTCATGTCGTATTTGCCCCCACAACATGGACATGCACAAATCAATGCGATGCTTGAAGCCCTCTATAACCTCAAACCCCAGATGATTGAGCCTTCGTATGCAAGGGCCTTTCAGTATTTTGCGCAACATTGCAAACGCCGTTCGTTGGTCATCATTCTGACGGATTTGATTGACCGCGAAGCTTCAGGCGAATTATTAGCCTACACTGCAACATTGCTGCCTCGTCATTTGCCTTTGATCGTCACGATTGGGGATAACGATTTGCGTGCCCTAGCTTCAGAAGAACCTTTGAAAGTAACAGATGTCTATCGGCAAAGTATCGCCGAAGAGTTATTACAACAACGCGAAGAAGCATTGGCACGGATTACTGAACTGGGCGGATTAGCCCTGGACGTTCCTGCCGGGCAGTTATCATTTCAATTAGTGAATAAGTACCTGGAAGTTAAAGCGCGCGGCCTGCTGTAGGATTAAAGCTTAGAAATTCGAGATTTAAGACCGGAATGACAAGTGAAGTTGAAGTCTCCATAAATCGAAAAGCACAGTACATCAGCCTAGTGGCTTACGTGCTGGCAATTATTGCTGCCATCGTCCTCCGATATTATCAACTGGAGATAAAGCCATTACACCACGATGAAGGAGTGAATTCTCACTTCCTCCTCAATTTGGCGAAGAGTGGTAAATATGCTTACGACCCAACGAATTATCATGGCCCAACCTTGTATTACTTCTCCTTGCTGACGCTGAAGCTATTTGGTGAAAGTGAATTTGTACTGCGCCTGTACCCGGCACTCTGCGGCGTCTTGACAGTGGTTTTGATGTGGAGCTTACGGCGCGGGTTAGGTTTAGTGGGGACTCCGGTTGCTGCCTGGAGTTTAGCCTTGTCGCCCGGGCTGGTTTATTACTCACGCGACTTCATTCACGAATCGTCGTTTGGTTTTTTTACGGTTGGAGTTATCGTTTGTGCGTATAACCTTAGAGATAGTTATTTGTGGTTTCTGCCTGTTTTCGCGGGGCTATTATTTGCTACTAAAGAAACAGCCATTCACACCATCGGGGTCTTAATCGCGGCTGTGTTTTGCGCAATGGTTTGGTACACGCTGAGGCTCATTCTGGCGCACACTGAAGTACAATTTTCTTTTACTCGTCTCTTTCGGCGCTTACCTTTGTCGTGGCAGTATTTATTATATTTTCTAGTTGTTTTTCTTCTAATTAACCTCGTCTTTTATTCTTCTTTCTTCACTAATTGGAAAGGAGTTGCCGATGCGGTTCGCTCGGTTTTTATGTGGACGGGGCGCGGCTTCAATGAGCATATTCACGATCATGTTTTTACTTACTATTTGGGCATTTTGATAAAGCTGGAGTTGCCATTGATAGTTGCTGCCGCCCTTGGAATCATAGTTACCTTATGGCGTGGGACGAAGTTCGGATTATTTTTGATGGCGTGGGCTTGTGGGATGGTTTTGGGGTATTCGAGAGTTCCGTATAAAACTCCTTGGTTAATGGTGAGTATGTTGATTGCGCTGGCGGTCTTTACCGGGTATGTAGCGCAGGAAATCTTCTCAATATTATCCATTACTCCCTTGCAAGTAGCGTTTTCAATTTTACTGATTGCTGTAGCTATACCCGTCTTTCTGCTTTCTTGGCAGGTGAATCTGCATAAGTATGAAGATAATGAAAACACAACCGGGTATTTTGCCGAATTTGGGAAGAAACGGAACTTTACAGCTTATACAGATACACAATATGGCTATGTTTATGCGCAGACGGACAAAGACTTGCTAAACTTAGTAAAAGAAGTTGAGCGGCTCAATCCAAGGTCTATTTATTACGCAACTTCAGAGTATTGGCCGTTACCTTGGTATTTCCGGGGCCTACAAGTTACGGGCTATGATGAGAAGGTACCAGAGAATGTGCAAGATGAGGTTTTGATTGCGTCAGACGATCAACGAGAAGAAGCCGAGAAGCAATTATTGGGCAAGTATCGCTCACAGGAATTTGTTCTCAGACCGGGTGTGAATTTAATTCTTTTTGCCAGGGAAGCGGTAGCGCGATGACGCTTTTTACCAGAAGATCATGGAAAAGCAAAGACGGACGCCATTGCGTTGCAACTCAAAAATCTTGCGTATTTATGCGGCTTTCAGCCTGATCCCACAGTTTTAATTGCTACTTGTAAAAGGCTGCCCTTGGCCGACTGTTTGTATTCATCCGGTACTTAGCATATATTGGCTACGTTAGTTCACTGATTAATCACTGCCGCGATCACGCCACCGAATTCTCTATGCCGCGACTACGTCACTGATTGGTCCCTAAACTTTAGGCCCGGTGTCGAAAAAATTAACGTGGCAGTAGTGAATCCATTCAAAAAAACAACTTCTCTTTTCTTTCTGGGTTTTCTCTCGCCTTCATTTTATTCGCTTACGCTGTCCTTTATTGATTGAGGGACTTGGACAGGCGATTTTCTGCCGTAGCCTCTACTCATGCAGGTCAGCATGGTCCGAATAATCCTGAGAAGAAAAGGTATCACCAAATTATGTCAATGAAACTTTATGTTGCGAATCTTGATTTCCAAATAACTGACGAAGACCTCCAGGGACTTTTTGCGCCGAGCGGAACCGTCGAATCCGCGTCTGTCATCACCGACCGAGAAACTGGTCGCTCACGTGGTTTCGGTTTTGTGCAAATGTCCTCCCAGGAGGAAGGCCAAAAGGCGATTACGCAACTGAATGGAATGGATGTCAAAGGGCGAAGTTTAGTCGTGAACGAAGCCCGACCACGCGAAAACCGCACGGGCGCTTCTGGCGGATATGGTGGCAACCGCTCATCGCGTTGGTAAGATTCCCGGCGAGCGATCAGTCAGGACAAATGACAACCCTCACATGGAGAGCTTATGGAGAACCATCAATCTGCTATCGGCGACCGAGTCCAAAAATTATGCTTGGTTTGTGTTGAAGTGCGAGGTCACATCGTTGCTTCGCTTAGCAAAACCGGAAACATTGTTTCAGTGAAGTGTCCGCAATGTGGCACGCGCAGCCGCTTTAAAAAGAGTGACAGTAACAATGGCATCGGAGCTGTGCCAGAAGGAGCCCCTTACAATTGGGCAATTACCTATCGCAAGGGACAAACCATGCTGCACCCCACGTTTGGTATAGGTGAAGTCACCGCTGTTGTTGATGCGGGAAAGATTGACGTTCTTTTCTCAGACCGCGTGCGTCGCCTCGTTCATACCAAGGCCTAACCCTGAGGCTTCGCTTACGTTAGGATCGTTGACTTGGCAAGGACAGCCAGGCTCTGGGCTGTCTTTGCCCGTTCACTGGTAGTGTGCGCCGAGGACCTGCCTTTTTCTTCCTCCAGGCTTTTATGACGAAAGTAGAGGAGAAGGGACTCATGAAAATTCTTTTGTATAATCCCGACAATGGCGTGACGCGTAATTTCATGCCGCATTTGTGGATGTTTCTGCTGCAATCCCTCACCCCTCCTGAACACGAAGTCATTTTGGTGGACGGCAATACACACGCCATGAATGAGGATGAATTGGTAGAGTTTGTGCGCCAACAAGGTGTCGGATTGGTCGGTATCGGCGCGATGACACGGATGGTGGCAAAGGCCTATCGCGTGGCCGATGCCTTGCGCGCGGCTGGCATCAAGGTCGTGATGGGCGGGCCGCATGTGACGGAATTGCCGGATGAGGCGCTGGGGCGTGATGGCGGAAAGCGGCACGCCGACGCTATTGCGCTTGGTGAAGCCGACGAAACTTGGCCGCTCATCATTGCGGATGCCGTACGTGGCGAACTGAAAGATATTTACCAACCCAAAGTTGATGCCAAGGGCAATGACATCAAGCCAAGCCTGCAACCTTATCCATCAATTCCCTGGGAATCACTTGATCTCGCGCAATTTAATATCGTTCCCGGTATTTTGCGTTCGATGCTAAAACCATTGGGCTGGGGGTCGTTTCACCTAGTGCCAATAGAAACCGGGCGAGGCTGCCCCTACGGATGTGAATTTTGCACCGTCACGGGCTTCTTTGGCGACTCCATCCGCTTTCGTACGAATGAAAGTGTCGTGGACGAATTGTTGCGATTGAAGGCGCGCGCCAAACGGGAAAACGGACAAGTCGCAGCCTTTTTCATTGATGACAACTTAGCCATCAACATCAAGCGCACGAAATCCTTGTTACGCGCCATCATCGCCGCCGATGCACAGGTGAACTGGGTGGCACAGATCAGCGCGAATTTGTTACGCGATGAAGAATTGGTTGACCTCATTGCCGCATCCGGGGGCAAGTGGGTATTCATTGGGATGGAATCCATTGATCCTGTTAATTTGGCGGGAGTGAACAAAGGATTCAATAAACCGGGCGAATACGCTGCGGTCTTGAGTCGTCTGGCACAGCGCAATGTGTACGCGATTACTTCCTTTATCTTTGGGATGGACAATGACACGCCGGGCGTGGCTGCACGCACCTTGGAACAGGTCCACAGTTGGCCGCCGGGATTGCCCGTCTTTGGTCAACTTACCCCGTTTCCTTCGACGCCGTTGTATGCCCGATTGCAGGAAGCTGGTCGTTTGACGCGTCCCAAACACTGGATGGATTTCGCGCCGTTTCAAATGGCTCACACGCCGCTAAAATTGACTATCCCCGAAGCACAAATTGAAGTCAATCACGGTTGGGCCACGTCGTATAGCCCCGAGCGGAACGCGGAGGCTATCGCTTCGATCAGCGACAAACCCATCGGTTACCGGATCGGGCATTTGATTGCACGGCTCTGTTTTCGTGGTATCTACTTTCCTCAAATGGGGAAGGCTGCATGGTTGAAGGTGATCTGGCAAAATCGTCGTATAATTTCCCAACTTACCAAAGAAGGGTGGACTTCGTGGCGCATTTATCGGAAAACACAAAAGAATCAGGTTGCAGATTTGCCGATGCCTCAGCAGACAGTTGTATCGGAGCCAGAGAATTGAAGTTCAGACCAAATGGGAAGCTAAACCAAGGGCCTCCCCAATTGATTCACAGCGAGAATATCTATGAAATACACTTTGGAAAAGAACAAATACCGGATCGTTTTATTGGCAGCACAGCGGGCTAAACAGCTCCAACATGGCGCGCGGCAACGCGTTAATCTGACTGGCGCGAAATCCACCCGCATTGCGCTGACCGAGATTCAGCAGGGGCTGATTGGATTTGATTTCACCCCAGACGTTAAGACCAAAGGATAAGCAGTAGCGCCAGAAGCTTTCTGCCACGTTATCCGACGAAGCCAAGCTGCGTTGATGATCAGCCTTCGTGCAACTTCAACTTTTCAGCATGGGCGAAAACGATTCGCGCGGGTTTGGCAAGTCTCCCTCTGTCAATTTGCGAAAGTGATAGCCTAGTGCCGCTAACCGGACTGCTTCTGCAAATTGCTGCCGATGCTGGCTCCAGGCGCTCCGTAAAAAACGCCAGAAAGTTTGCCGGTCTGGGTCACGAATTCCTAGTGCCATCACCACGCGCGCGAAGGTGATTACATCACTCAACAGGCCATCGCGTCGCGGTTCCGTAAAGGGGATGGGGACCCGCGCCAGACTATCAAGTGCGCGTTGATAAAATTCACTGGGGCTATAGATCGTGCGGAGAATGGTCTCATAACCTGCAAGCAGTCGAGTGGCTTCCATCCTGGGGATAAAATTCAATGAACCATCGGTGTTGTTGCCGGTACTCTCCACCAGCAGCCGTTTTTCACGCTCAAGCCTGCGCCAGAGCTGCGTATCGGGCAAGGCGTTGAGTAACCCCACCATTGCCACCGGAATCGCGCTGGCCCGAATGAATTCAATCTGCCGGGTGAAAATATCTTCGGGGTCGTTATCAAAGCCGACGATGAATCCCGCCATCACTTCCATTCCATAGCTTTGAATTTTTCGCACTGAGGCGAGTAAATCCTGGCGCAGGTTCTGCCCTTTTTGCGCTTCCCTCAAACTCGCCTCAACAGGAGTCTCAATGCCTAGAAATACTCGTCGGAATCCGGCGCTTTGCATCCCTTGCAATAGTTCCGTATCGTCGGCCAGATTTACGCTTGCTTCAGTGATGAAAGAGAAAGGGAAATCGTGCTGTTTAGACCATTCCGCTAAGGCGGGCAACAGAGTTTTGACGTTGCGTTTATTGCCAATGAAATTATCATCCACAATGAACACCAGTCCGCGCCATCCCAAATGAAAGAGCGAGTTCAATTCGGCGAGGATTTGCTCATTACTCTTGGTGCGTGGTTTGCGCCCGTAGATTTCGATGATGTCGCAGAATTCACATTGAAACGGGCAGCCACGCGAATATTGCACCGACATCGCGCTGTAGTGTTGAAAGTCGGCCAGCCGAAAATCAGGGATGGGTGAGATTGAAAGGGATGGTCGCTCAGGAGCCTGATAGACACGCTTGGCGACACCATTTTCGAGATCGCTGACAAACTCCGCGAGAGTCGTTTCTGCTTCACCCAAAAAGATGTGATCGGCGCTCGTTTCTTGCGTACTGGTCGTGATGTAGGGGCCGCCCACCACCACGCGTTTGCCCTGTGCCTTACATAATTCGATGACCCTGAATAAAGAATCCTTCTGCGCAATCATCGCGCTCACAAAGACAATCTCTGCCCAGTCCAGATCGGAGGGAGCGAGCGTCTGGACGTTCAAATCTACCAGGCGCCGATTCCAGGTTGAGGGCAACAACGCCGCAATGGTCAGGAGGCCAAGAGGCGGGAAGGCCGAACGTTTTCCCTCAAATGCCAGCGCGTGGCGAAAGCTCCAGAAAGTGTCAGGAAACTCAGGATAAATCAGCAGTATATTCATCAAACCTCATCAGCCAGAACGGTAGTTTCTGACGATTTACATTGTCTGGACTCGTTTGAGTTCTTTTCCTTTTAGCCCAAAGAACATTGCCATTTGGTACACTTGGTCTCTGCCTGCGTAATCTCCTGGCGTCGCACAAAATCGCTCAAGCCCTGGTGTGAAATCAGTGCATTTCATTTTCTTGGGGATTGAATTTCCTCGCGAGCAGGTCTGGTCAGGCGCTTGCAGCCTACAGAGTTCACATAAAATCATGAAATTCCTCTTGGATTACTGAATGTTAAGCATTGGAAGGCAAGGGGAACCAGAGCTTTGGTGAATGCCGGACCAAGCTGACTCGCCAACTGAATCTCAGGATTCGCCAATTCGCTGGACCTGATTGCCGCTCTGTATCTCCACTCTTATCGGAGCCTTTGGTAACTGTTGCTTGAGCAGCAAAATGGATCGCTCGCAATTGATCTGATTGATGAATCCCTCCTGTGATTTGGCAAGAATGGTTCCATTATTGGCTCGAAATCGCCATTGATAATTGCCTTGTGCGTCCCGATAAATTTCGAAGTTTGCCATCATTCAACCTCTTTCCGGCTCATCCATCAGCGCCAATAAATATTGGGCTGCGAAGATTTCTTGTTTGCCTAAAATCCCATTCCACTGCCATTGCTAGTGGACCCCATCGAAGACGCATTGTCGGAAGGATCATCTGCAATCATTACCTCAGTGGTTAGTAATAATCCGGCAATCGAAGCCGCATTTTGTAACGCGCTGCGGGTAACTTTGGCCGGATCAATCACGCCGGCTGCCACTAAGTCTTCAATTTCTTCGGTGACTGCATTGAACCCCAAGTAATCATTTTTTCCCGCGCGCAAACGCGCCACAATAATTGAGCCTTCCTGACCTGCATTCTGGGCGATTTGTCGTAAGGGTTCCTCTAAGGCCCGCTTGACGATATTGACGCCGATTTGTTCATCTGCATCGCCGTCACCGTGGGGGAAGATTTTGAATTTCTCCAGCACTTTGGCCGCGCGCAAATAAGCAACTCCACCGCCTGGCACAATTCCTTCTTCCACCGCCGCACGGGTTGAGTTCATTGCATCTTCAACTCGCGCTTTCTTTTCCTTCATTTCCATTTCCGTCGCCGCGCCAACCTTGATGACCGCGACCCCGCCCACCAATTTGGCGACTCGTTCCTGGACCTTTTCCCGGTCATATTCCGAGGTCGAAGATTCGATTTGTGCCCGCAGGGTTTTCACGCGCCCCGTAATCTCAGAGGCTTTGCCTTTACCGCCAATAATGACCGTTTTATCTTTGTCAATAATGATTCTTTTGGCGCGTCCTAGTTCTTGCAGTCCAACCTTTTGCAACTGAACGCCAATATCTTCGCTAATGACTTGACCACCCGTGAGAATCGCCAGATCTTCCAGCATCGCTTTACGGCGATCACCGAACCCCGGCGCCTTGATAGCGGCGATTTTGAGGGTGCCGCGCAATTTGTTAATGACCAATGTAGCGAGGGCGTCGCCTTCCATATCTTCCGCAATGATCAGCAAGGGTTGCCCCTTTCGCGCTACCAGTTCGAGTAAAGGCAGCAGGTCATTCATGGAGTTAATCTTTTTTTCGTGCAGAAGAATGAGAGGGTCTTCCAATACAACTTCCATCCGCGCTGGATCGGTCACGAAGTAGGTGCTGAGAAAGCCGCGATCAAACTGCATGCCTTCGACAAATTCCAATGTCGTTTCCATCGTCTGTGCTTCCTCGACAGTGATGACGCCATCTTTGCCGACCTTTTCCATCGCGTGGGCAATCAAGGCCCCAATGGTTGCATCGCCATTAGCAGAAATGGTCCCGACGTGAACGATGGCTTCCCCTGAGATGGGTTTAGCCATCAGCTTAATGGCCTGCAACGCGCGCGCTACCGCTTTGTCAATGCCGCGCCGCAGGGCCATCGGATTGACTCCGGCAGTCACCGTCTTAACCCCTTCGCGGAAGATCGCCTGTGCCAACACTGTAGCGGTGGTGGTTCCATCGCCTGCGACATCGGAAGTTTTAGACGCCACTTCGCGGACCATCTGTGCGCCCATATTTTCCAATGGGTCCTGTAGTTCGATTTCCTGTGCGACGGTGACGCCATCTTTGGTCATTGCGGGTGAACCAAATTTTTTCTCAATCGCAACATTGCGACCTTTTGGCCCCAGCGTGATTTTTACAGTATCCGCCAATTGATTGACGCCACGTAAAATGGCAACCCGTGAATCTGTTCCGTAAATAATTTGTTTAGCCATACGTTTCTTCTTTTTTGCCTCGGAAATAGGGCCAACGGTTGGGTCAGGTACTCCAACCTCGGCTCTACCTCAACCCGATGGCTGATTTCTAAGCGACTGTAAATTTTCTATTCGGCATCGTCAGGACCGCATCAAGGATGTGAATGATGCCGTTCTCGCAGGCAATATCCGCGCTGATTACATTGGCCTGATTCACCTTGATGCCATTGTTCACTGCAATGCCGACGTTTTTCCCCTGAAAGGTCTGGAGCGAAGCGTACTTCGTTATTTCTGCGACCAGCATCGCCCCTTCAATAAAGTGGTAGGCCAGCATTTCTTGTACTTGAGGAAGGTGCTGAAAAACCTCTTGAAGGCTTCCCTGTGGAAGTTTGGCAAAGGCTTCATTGGTAGGCGCAAAAACCGTAATTAAACCTTGCCTGGAAAATCGTTCTTCCCATTGCGCTGCTTGAATTGCGGCGCGTAGTGTTGTTAAGACGGGAGACGCACTAATCGTCTCAATGACATTCAACATCGGCGTGCTCCTAATAACTCGCTGCTTCGGAATCAATTCCGTCAGGACTGGCAATCAGTAATGGTGCGGAACCCGGGCTTGGCAGGACAGCCTCAGTCATTCCTACCGCGTTGTTTGTCAATGATTGGCGCAACATCAGGTTGCGTTTGCGTCGCAGGAGTTTCTTTTTCTGTTCTTTGTTGAAGCGGGCTTTATCTCCGTTTTTCTTGGACATGGATCGTCTCCGAGGAAAAGGAACAGCTTTCAACCTGTTCGGGTTAGTAAGAGAAGGCGCGGCCCTTTGTATCTGGCTGCCAGTGTCATGACGAGTGAGACCCGGTAAATAACCACACAGACTTCTTCTCCCCCAAGTCAAAGCCGAGGGCTAGAGTCTCACTCGTCATGACACTCGCGGCTAGTGATTGCCCTGTTGCTCTGCTTCGATGAGACCCTGATAGGCCTGTCGGATATGTGGTTCTAATTCAGGTGGGTTTTCTCGGACCATGCGTTCCATCTTTTGGAGAGCTGTTTCAACTCCGGGATAGTCTTGGGATGAGGGGACCAGGCTGAGGAGTTTCGCCACTCCGTTCATTCCGTCTTCAGGATGAATCACCAGCTCGGCCAATTGTTCCTGCTTGAATTTGAGCTTGAAGTTTACCCATTCCAGCTTGCCGCCTGCGCCAAAACCAATGTACCGGCTCAGCTTCTGCATCACTGGTGAAAAACGTTGATTTTCCTGTTCCAATACATCGCGTCGGTTGGTTAGCCCCGCAATCTCTGCTTTTAGTTCTTTGATTTGTTGTTTGAATTGTTTTTGTTCCCGATCAATTTCTGCACGTTGCATAGAATCTCACCGCTTGATTGGCACGATATCATTGACTACCGCAACCGCGTGTTATGTGTTTGCCTATAAAACTCTGGTACTTAGTAAGAATACGCGTATCAGAGAAGGGCTGCTGTCCAATATTGGACAGCCCCACTCTTGCCGGCATTTGGTCGTTGCTACTGAACGCCAGATATTGCATTGAAGTACTCAGGTCGGCGGCTTTCACTAATCGCTCCTTTTTCCGTTGATTGCTTCTCCTTGCTGCTCTTCGGTCGGGAGGGGCAGGTTCCAGCGTTTCTTGGCTTCAGCATTTGCGGTGAGTTGTTCCGATAGCGATTCTTGTCGTTCACGCAGCCACACTTCCCGTAACACTACGGATTTGCGCGCCAGCGCTTCACTTTGTTCACGTTCAATGTTCGTCATAATTGCGTCCTTATATGATTGCGTCCTTGCGGAAACAGTCGGTTGAGGGTTGATAAAAGCCCTGTAAGTATCACCCGGCAGAAAATAAATGGCTGTTCAATATTGGACAAGTTTAGAAAGGAAATAAGCGGGATGTCGGCTGAAATCCCGCGCTTTTGAGACGAGGATCTATCTCAATCTAATCCTGATAAAGTTGCTTTCTGACAGGGAACAGAAGTTGTGTATACTGAGCGCATGGAAATTGAGTATGAATTTGCCTGTCCCTATTGTTGGCAAAGCATCACTATGCTTTTGGATTTGAGTGTGTCAAGGCAAGAATACGTAGAGGATTGCGAAATATGCTGTCGTCCCATTCTCATCTTCTACGAATCAAATGGGGAAGAGGTGCTGTCTTTTGAAGCACAGGCAACCCTCTGATGCTTTCGGGAAAACCGTATCTTTATCCGCTGCTTTCTTATCTATGGACGGGTGCCTTACTTGGGTGATGGAGCGATGTGATTGCTCGGATTTATAGCCAAGATCGGAATGATCTCTATTCGCGCAGGCTCGATCTCCGTAATGTTGCAGGCGCTTAACAGATAATTGGCGACCAGCCCCACGATCTTATTGCTCAGTGCAATCTTGTCTTCATCAGGCAATTCCTTGAATTGCGCAACAAGGTCAAAAATATCCCGTTGCTTTTCTCTGCGCTCGTCCAATTGGTTGCCAAACTGCTGGCTTTGTGCCCGACTGTTTCCGGGATGTTTTTCGCCCTCACCCGTTAATATCCAATGGATCGAAACGCGTGCCTCTGCGCTCAAATGAAGCAGTAACTGAACGGGGATTGGCGTTCTACCAAGAAAGTAGTGTTGTAAGGTTTGATACGGAATGCCTAGCCGTTTTGCTAATTCACCTGGTTCCGATAGATCAAAGGCCGACAACATGCGTTGCTTGATGCCGTCTAATTGTTCACGTGGCAGAAGATTTTCCATGATAGCTATGTTTACCGGGGCCGATTTCCCTCAATCTTATCTATTATCTTTCGGAAGAGGGATGAGTTGGTATTCTAGCAACCCTTGATCGAATTCTTCCTGTGCTACGCGGGTGGACCGAATCCCTGGCATTAAGACACGCGGGCGTGCCCCATTCTGAAGTTGTTTGGCGCGTTGAATAAGCATCTTAACTTTTCGGTACTTATTGCTCTTATTACTATCATTGATTTTCATATTTTCTCCTCTGAATGATCAACGGGTACTTCCTAACGGTGATGATGTTCGCTCTGTCTCTACTCGTAAAATTTAGGGCAGAGGGCAACAACACTCTGCCCTGGGTTATCTTAATTGACTAAGTAGACAACTAAGACGCCAATCTTGTCATAAGACAGTTGAGGGACTTCCTCCCGTGGATCTACGGTTTTACGCGATTGCTGCCAGATAATCGGTTAGCTTCTGTTCCTTGATGATCAGGAAATGTTCAGTGGTCTTCTCAATGAGTCCGAGCGTACGGAAACGTTGCATAAACTCACTGATTCGAGGGCGGGTCGTTCCCACCATTTCTGACAATTCTTCATGGGAAATTTTATGTTCGATGCAGATGCTGCGAGGGTCTTTCTTCCCTAGTTTGCGCGCCAGTTGCAGGAGCGTTTTGCCGAGGCGTTGTTCACTGTCAACCGTCACCAGATTGGCGATGACTTGCTGTTGATCGGCAATGCGCACCGCCAGATATTGCACGAAACCTTCCCACAGGGAATCGCGCTGTAAGCGATCAAAAAAACTGGCACGAGGAATTTGCTTCAGTTCCGTTTCTTCCATCGCAACGGCTATCTCCATCCGTGGGCCGACACCGGACAGACATAGTTCGCCGAAAATATCTCCTGCTGTGTGGATGGCTAAGATGCACTCCTTTCCATCGGGTGAGAGCATCAGTAATTTGATTTGTCCGCTGGCGATAAAGTAAACCATTTCATCCTCATCCCCACACGTATAGGCATGATCATGTTTGGCGATCTTACGGGTATGAGAATGGATGGTTTCACGTTGTAATGAGTCCCGCAATTGCTGCTTGAATTTGTCAATCTGTGGTATCTGTTGAATCATATTTGTCCGCTTTTATTTATTCGCTCGCGTGTGAAATTCGCGCTCGCCCCGCTGCCAGATTTCCTCGCTCCTGGATTTGTCTTGAATGCGCGGTGATCCTTACAAAAGGAATGCCCAGAAAGCGGCTCGCTTCAACTCGCAAGATTTCCACGCAATTGTACTTCGCGGCCTGGCTTTGCTCTGTAATTCGTCGGGTTGCTTTGCGAACAGCCGTTTCCGTGTTCCATCCATAGATAGTCGCTTCCAACTCGGTCGCTATAAACAGGAAGTGCCATCCAGCCCTGGCGATGAGTTCCTTGAACCCTTGAATAGTTACGTTCTGGATTTGCTTCCAGCCGGGCGTGCAGGGAGCCGTTGTCATAAACATGGAGGCTGGTAATTGGGTTCCTTCTGCAAGCAGAAGAGAACCCTTTTGGATCGTGGTTCTATTTTCCATCACTTTCTACGCCGAGAGATCAATGGCAATGCTGCGGAGATCGAAAGGGAGCGGGTTTTTTGCCCAAACATCCAATAGCCCAGAGCAATACTGACGCTCACAAGCGTGGCAATAGCCAGGAAGGCCCAGGCTAAACTCGGTTGTTGCAAAACACTGAAATCGCGCACCCCGGTTGCAAATAAAATGAGTGATCCCGGTACGACTCCGATAAACATTAAAAGAAAACGGATAGATGGATCTTCTGTTTTGGTTTGTATTTCCCAACAGACATTTTTGATAAGCATTGATAACTCCATGGTCGGTAAGCTGTTGGTAGCTGAAAAGCCGAAGGATTCCGGCTTGGCGAAGAAAAGAGGGAGCTAGGCTCTCTCCTGAACCATGGTTGTTTCCATCTAAACTAATCCGAGAGCCTTGATGGGCAAGAGCCTTGGTTTGGCGAAAGGGTGTTTGAGAACCTTACAGTTAGTCAAAGTCCTTCGGTGCCCAGCCACGCGACAAACGGAAGTTCGTCAGATCAGGCTTATTTCCAGGCCATTCGGCTTATAGTGGGGTATGGACTTCAGATTGTCTGAGGGATTTCAGAGAAACTGAGAAGAGAGTGACCAGACTCGGTTCAGCTTCACCCTACTCTTTACCTGTAGAGTTGTCAAACACGACGTCTGTTCTGAATTAAGGACCAGGAGGAGGCTGGCTAATTGCGGTAGCGGAATGTGATACGTCCTTTGCTCAAATCGTACGGGGAAAGCTCGATAGTAACGCGGTCTCCAATTAAAACTCGAATGGAATTCTTTCGCATCTTGCCGGAAAGGTGGGCATTCACGTGATGATTTTTGTTCGAGAGCAGTACCCCAACAATAAAATTTGCATTGGGTAGCTTTTCAAGAATTTTTCCTTCAACTTCGATCATGTCTTCTTTCATTGATTCCTCATTGGTTAGGGGGAGAGTGGTCAGCGGTGGCGATGTGATTTAGCTGGAGCGTTGCCGACGTTTGTTCTTGCTGGCCCGAATGCGCGCTAACTTGGATTTGAGTTTTTTTCGCTCACCAGGGGGAATGAAAAATACTCGTTTTTTCGCTTCCTGCAAAATTTCCTCTGATTGGACCTGCCGCTTAAAACGACGCAGGGCAGATTCAATGCCTTCCCCTGCGAATAAGTTAACTTGTGCCAACTGGCACCTCCTTAGTTTTTACCGCGCGTGGCTTCAACCTCGCGCAATTCGTATAGATATTTCAGGCTTCGTTTAGGGATGAGAAGACTGGGCGAACCGTCGCTGGGGGTCACCTTAATGCAGCCTTCGTCGTACCACGCAAGTTGCCCTGTCAGCAACTCTCCCTGTTGCAACACAAATACCAACTCGCATCCTTCATTCATGAGTGAGTGAAGATATGTGCTTTCACAATGTGTTGAGGTCTCGTTGGTTGTACGAGGTTGTTGTCTGCCATTCCTGGCATATTGTTTGGGGGCAGGCCGGTTGTCGGGATAACGCCTTCGATTCACCGTATCCTTCCTTTCCTGGCTTAACAAGCGTTGCTAGCTGGCTACAATCCTTTGGATCATCGCAAGCCACAGGCAAGAGCAGCATTCGCACATTGATAAATGGGTAGAATTGTCAGGTTGTCTGAGAGATTTCAGAAAAACTGAGAAGAGAGTGCCCAAACTCGATTCTTCCTGACCGTACTCTTTAGCTGAGGGTTTGTCAAATCGGGCCGAAGCAAGATATGGGCGTGTTTGCTGGTGTGATCTGTGCCTATTTGCCTGCTCTACCGCCGTCTTTTGAGGAGATTTTGTTGACCTCACTGTCGTGAATTTTACGAGATGTAGCTGAATCTTTATCCCTCGAATCTCACATCATCCGTAATTTTCAAAGAACAGCAAAATGGCTAACACCGCAGCGGTAATGCCCAAGACAATGGCGACTTTGGCTCCGGTGGACAGGTTGTTGCCTTTGACTTGAGTGACGTTTGGGTATGAAACGGTTGTTGTTGTACCTGTGTTGGCATCTACGACGATGAACGATTCTGCGCCTGCTTCTCGGATATATCCGGCAACTTTGGTTTTGTCGCGCAGCTTGAGACGCACGCGTGCCTCTGGACCGGTGCCGAGTAGTTGAATCGCAGTTTTAATTTTCTCTGCTTCTTTTTCGGACTTCGATTTTGCAAATACAGATGGAACAGACACCAACAAACTGATCAACACGAATGAGAGATATTTATTGAGCATAAGGTTTTCCTGAGAAGTTAGGGACTGACGGTACTCTCCTGAAATATTTACAAGAAAAATATTTTTCGCCCTGGGAATAAATTCAAAACTTGCTGCGTTACACGTCACGAGCAACTTGGCTCATCTCTTGTTTCCTAAACAAACCAATCAACTGAGTCGGCAGGCCCCTGCCTGCTGTCGCTCGAAGTGTGTCCAATAACTCGTAACAATTTTCGCAAGGAGAAAATACATGCAATTTGTGCTTAAAGCATCTCTCACAAAACGCACGCTTTCACTACTAGCCCTGTTCTTACTTTCTACCCTACCGCAACTCGCTCACGCTGGTAACGACTGGAACCGCTTAGCTGATGGACGCCGAGTCGTGACGCGCCCTTGGATTAGCGAACCCGGATCGTATGTTTTGCGCTACGATCTGATGAGCGAGCGTGGCGACGGCCTTGTCATTACGGCTTCCGGTGTGACCATTGATCTGAATGGTCATCAAATTGGAACCTTCAGCCGGGGCACGGGGCGCGGCATTTTTGTGGATGGCGCATCTGGTGTCACGATCAAAAACGGGCGCGTCGGCGGCTTCCTGACTAATGTGATGCTGACGAACGTGACCAACGTCAAAGTCGAGAATTTGCAAATCGTCGGTGCCGATTTAGCCCCCAACAACGGCCCTAGCGAAATCGGTATTCAACTTATCAACACACGCGCGGCCCTGATTAAAGGCAATACGATCAGCTCCGTCAACCTGGGTATCTTCGTGCGTGGCAGCGGTTCAACCGGCAACCGCATTACAGAGAATAACATTACGGGCGGAGCCAATCCGGCGCACGGCTTGCTCGGCATTTGTTACAACCCTGCACCGACAGGTGGTACGGCTGGCCCACGTGGAGATCTGATTTATAACAATCACATCGCGCGCTTTGGTTATGCGTTTGCGCTCAGCGAATTTTCAATCTACAACGTGATCCGCGATAACACCTTTGCCTCATTTGTGGGTGGCATTCGTGAAACCCAATTCCTGCGCGGCAACGGGGGAACCAACGTGGCAGAAGACAATCTTGATGTGGTGATTCCGATGACCACCCTTCAATAAAGGCGTCGTGTTTATGGTCTGACAGCTTCGCTTGGGGCGACTGTCAGACCGAATTTTTTGTGCGCGATCCAACTGCCCCAACTTCCTAAGATTGCCATCACCATTCCGCCCCAAATGTCCACCACGTAATGATAGCGACCATAGACCGCCGCAACACACACTCCCAACGCGAGAAGTAGTACCGCATGACCAAGCCTGCGCGAGAAGCGATAGGCTGCAATCGTTGCCACGAACGAGCCAGCCACGTGGGCGCTCGGAAATGCGCCGCCGTGAATGCGCCCGTGTTTTTCAACGAATTCGACGAGCTGCGTGAATATCCAGCCTGGCGCTTCGTGAACCGTTTGCAACGCGCGCAATGTGTGATACGGCCCCTCGATGGGGTAGAAAATAAAGACGAGATAGCAAAGGATGTACGACAAACTGAGCGCGAACACGAATTCAGCAAACTGCTTCTGATTGCGCAGCCACAGCAGCAACGCCAGCGCCGGAATCAGCGGCCAGTACGTGAAGTAAAAGAAGTTCATCACTTCGGTCGTCCAATAGCTGATGTGGTGCTCAAACCACACCGTCGGATGCGCGCCGAACATCGCGTAGTCAAATTGAATCAGCGCCGCATCAAACCAGCCGCGATGAATAATGTGAACAATGCTGTGAATTTCTTCAAAGAAAAAGCCCGATAAACCGAGCGGATACCAATAACTCAAGAACGAAAGCACGGGCGTCTGACGCTGCCGAAAATATGCGAGCGTGACAATCATCACACTGAAGCCAACATGTGCGGCCAATAATTTCCCACGCTTTTCAATCGGGTTCGGCGAGAAAGCCAGTAACAATTCGACGAAAGTCAGATACGCCAGCGTCAGGCGATCTGGCAGATTGAACAGGCGAAGAACGCTGCCTAAGGAACGTCGGGAAGCCATCAGCACGAAATTATTGGTGCGGTCAATTTCCATCATCGTTAGTGTTCTCCTAATTCCCAAATTCTTCAATCATCCATCCCTGCTTGGCCGCGAATCCTCGCAAGCGATAGTCAGGATTCGTTGCCACCGGATGTCCTACCACCCCCAACAGGTAACGATCTGTAAAGTGATTGCCGTACGCAAACGACTTCGCCAAATCAAAATTGCGACATTGATTCAGTGCCAACAGTGTTGAGACTTTCGCCTTCGCATAGGGATGTTCACCCGCGATTTTTCCCAGCAAGGCATTGCCGTCAGTTTCAATTTTTGTACCGATGCGGGAACACGCGTTGAGGTGTTGTGCCAACGGCTCCAGCAATAAATCCAAGGTCCCCGATACCAGCACGACGCAATGCTCTTGCTGTTGATGCCAGCGCACACGTTCGATAGCTTTAGGCAACAGGTGATGGCGAATATGCTGATCAAAACAATCCTGCGCGAGTCGGCGAAAGTGATCGAATGGTTTGTTTTGCAAATACGCTTTGTTGGCGCGAATGACAGAGCGCCCCTGCGCTGCCGCCTGGAAAATTCCGCCAGCTAATCGCGTGATGTCGCTGGCGCGAAGTTCTCCGTACCGCCACAAATATTGCAAAAATCGCACTTCCATCGAAGCGCCGCTGAGCAGCGTTCCGTCCACGTCAAAGATGGCAGCGATAGGTTTTTGGTTCATATCATTTGGCGTCGCGGCCAGCACAGAGCAGAAAGATACCCCTTCATAAGACCTTTCAAACGAGCTGGCTGCGACATAAAACTTTGAAAGCGCGTAGCCCTGGGAGCGCAAGCGTCCCGCTTGCTACGAGCGAGTATAACGAAGCTCGCACGCCTCACGAGCATATCGGTTTTTCTTTAGCGTGTTCCCTTGCCAGGCATTTCGCTTCGCTTCGCTTGCTCAGCAAGCGAGACGCTTGCGCTCCCAGGCGCTTCGCGTATTACCAGGCCTTCGGCAAGACAAATCCTTTGCGAAAGAATCGCATTCCCTCAATGATGACCGGCACGCCGCGTACCACACACAACACGACGGCGGCGAGAGCTAAGACAAATGCAACGATGGGCAAGGCCTGGCTGAGCCAGTCCAGAACCATCTTATCAACCGGGAAGCCGGGGGCGGACGACAGCGTGCGCCATAACCCCAGAGATAAAAATGCTGCGCACTTGACGACGCCGTAAGAGGCCCGGCTCGCGCGCGACCCGACCAGCAATTTGCCCCACCAGCTTTGCATCATCGTTTTTTCGCCAAATGCTGTCTGACCTTGCGTGAACGCCACCGCGCGCAGAAAATCAGTCAGACCGCCGCGCGCGATGACGATAGCAGGAATCCAGAACGAAACGAGGCCGACGGTGGCGAAGTATATCCAATAGACATTTTCGACGATGCGGTCGGCAGCGATGTCAAAGGCCGCACCGATGTCGCTGGTACAACCGAAGCGGCGCGCGACCCAACCGTCTACGGCATCCAGCGCAATCGCCAGCACCAGTAAAATCAACGCGGCGATGTTGGCGTACAGGCCATGTCCAAATAGACCAACGGAGACAAAAGCGATGATGACCCTAACCAATGTGATAATGTTTGCGAGCATAGCGAATACCTCTTGTGAGCTTTGCTTCCGTTTGGCGCGAACGGTCAGTTTGCGTTCCGGTCGTCACGCCATTTGCCGTGCGCAAACTGGCCGTCCGCGCGGCTTTTCATTACAACCTCTGTGCCACGCCGCGCCGCGAGCCAAAAAGTATTGTGGGAACTGAGGTTAGATGACTTTCGTACAGTAGTGTCGGGTTTGGATGACGTTGGGTACTGTCAGATTTTTCTGACGAATGACAGATTAGAGTGGACCTGCGTTACGCGAGTGATTCAGGGAAATTCGTGGCTGAGAATTTTTATGAGTGAAAATCGTATTGCGCGCAATTACCTGCTTGGGGCTTCGGGCTTGAGCATTATCTTATCTTTCATCCCGTTTGCTGGATTTCTCGTCTACCCTTTCAAGCTTTTTGTCACTTTCATCCACGAAGGCGGGCACGCCTTGGCTGCCGTCGCAACGCTCGGTGATGTGGAGCGGATTCTGATTAACCCGGATACCAGTGGGCTGACGCTTTCGCTCGGTGGAATCTCCATCATCATTGCCAGCGCCGGATACTTGACCAGCACGCTGTACGGGGCGGCGCTCCTGTTGATTTGCCGCAACGGGAAAAATGCGAAGGCGGCGCTGGGGCTTTCGGCGGCGTTGATTTTGGGGCTGACGGTGTTCTTTATGGATTTTCGGAGCGGGTTGTTTAGCTGGATTGTCGGGATTGTTCTGGCTGCCGGGCTGATCTTTTTTGCGGTCGTTTCAAATCCGAAAGTCGCGCATTTCTTTCTGAGTTTTTTGGCGGTGCAATGTTGCCTGAACGCGCTCTATGATTTGCGCACCTTGTTTTTGCTTTCGGCCACGACGCGTGAAGCCAGTGATGCGATGAATATGCAACGGTTGACGTTTATTCCAGCCATCGTTTGGGCGACCTTCTGGCTGGGCCTTTCGCTGGTTGTTTTGTGGTTGGCGTTACGCCATTACTTTGAGCGAACTGATTCCACCAGCGGCAGTGAATTGTCGGCCTGAAAAAAATCTTTTGAGAGATTTGAGAATTCGGCGGAATTGAAACTATAGTTAAGCTGAGGTTGAAAACAAGAGTTAAATTGGAACCAGCCCCCGAGTCCAACGTTCATTCATTTGCTCGCACTTAAAGCCGTAACGTTTTATCCCAGACAGGGGAAAGAATGAACAAGTTATTTTTGATGCTCACAAGAGCAGGGAGACCGTAACCATGAGATCTCATAAACTCACACGTCGTTCGCAAGGATTTTCGTTAATTGAATTGCTGATCGTGATTTCGATCATCGGTATTATGGCTGCTGTCGCCATTCCGCAATTGAATGCCTACTTGAAGCGAGGCCGCGAAACGGCAGCAATTTCTTCATTGCAGGAAATTCATCGTGCGCAAGCGTCTTATTATTCCACGAAAGGAAAATACGCTGGCCTCAATGAGCTGGTTGAAACTGAGCTTTTGAAGAAGACCTTCGGAGAAGGCAAAATCATTAGTGGTTATACCTATAGCAGTTCGGATGTCACCACCAATACCTTTACGATTCACGCTGACCGCGTGACCGATGGTGATGGCTACAGTGATTTCAATATCACTGAAAAAGGTGATGTCTACAAAATTGAAAACAAAGCCAAAGGTTCTGTCCCGCGTGGACAAGGGCAATTGGTCGGCGAGACCGAAGCGACCGAGACCAAGACGGACGCCTCGCCTGCCGCGAAATAACAAGTTCCTCCACTGCCGTCGCTGAACAACCCCGCAAAAGGGCGTAAGTGAAAGTTCTGAAGTCTTTCACTTACGCCCTTTTGCGTTCTTGCCGCGAAACGTTTAGAGTTGCCATTCCATAACCTTTCATCACACTAGGCAACTCAAACTGATGGAGCAAACCTACAATCTTCCCCGCAAAAAAGCATTTCTCTGGCTTGGAGTCTTTGCCTTGGTTGGCATCGTGCTCGTGCTGCTATACCCGGACGGCTATCAACAGGACAGTGGGTATCATTTCCTGTTTGCGCGTTGGGGCTGGCGGCATCCGTATATGTTTGTTGGCGTCTGGTCGCGCCCACTGTTCACGTTTTTATTTGGTTTCCCGGCCTTGTTGGGCTTTGAAGCGGCGCGGTTGTTCAGTCTGGCAATTGGACTCGCAACGGCGTGGCAAACCTGGAAGCTGGCGCGCGATTTGAAACTGGAGCGTTCGTGGTTGAGCATCGTGCTGATTTTTCTTCAGCCTTCATTTTTTATTCTCTATCCCGATTTGCTGACGGAGCCGTTGTACGCGTTGATCTTTGTGATTGCCTTGCGCTTGCATTTGCGAGGCCGCGTCAAGACCGGAATGCTGGTGGCCTCGTTGATGGTGCTGACGCGCCCCGAAGGTTTTTTTCACGGAATTCTCTGGGGCATTTGGGTGCTGTTCGATAAGCGCGTCTCGCCGACCTTTTGGCGAAGACTTCCGCCATCTTTGTTATTGGCCTCTGGTGGCATTCTTTGGTGGGCGGCAGCTTTCATCGTGACCAAAGACCCGCTCTTCATTAAGAATAATTGGCCGAGCCAATGGCAATCAGGCGTGTATGGCGATGAACCATTTTATGCGTATTTCCTGCGCTTGCCGGAAATGGTCGGACTCCTCCTGGTCGTTCCGTTTTTGTACGGCTTAGTGTTATTGCTGAAGCGGCGCGAATTGGGAACCATCACTTCGTCGTTTTTACTGCTGTTCCTGTTGCACGCGACGTTTCGCACGCTGGGAATTCTGGGTGATGCGGGCTATCCACGCTATATGGTTTGCGTCGCGCCTGTGATGGCAATCATTACGTTAGTTGGCTGGAATGAAATTGCGCAGAAATTCGCGCATCTTTCGTCCGCAATCAAATTGGCAACCGCCAGCCTCATTCTTGGCATCTCAGCCGGCGCTTGTGTTCTTTATATGGACGGTTTGGTTTGGATTCGGGACGCGTGGGCGATCAAAGAAGCACATCAATGGTTTCAGCAGAACCCCCGCCCCGTCAAAAAACTGGTGTGGAGCCACGCGTACATGTGCATTCGTTTCGATAGTGATCCTACAGAGAACGTGATCTTCACGCCAAACCGCGATGACAATCTGAAGCAGTTACAATCTTTGCCCAGTGGCACTCTGGTATTTTGGGATGGGCAAGTCGGGCCTTCGTGGAATAATTTGAATGACAAAGATTTCGAGAGCCTCGGCTACAAACGCCTGTTTTCACGCACCTACGAATTGCGCGGTTTGATTTGGCCATACGTGCCGCAGTGGCTCGTCATGAAATGGCCATTCGTGCTGTTTAAGGATTATGCTGGCATTCGCCCGCAGGAGATGCACTTGTTCTATCGAGAGTAAGCCGCTTTACGCGCTCTGGGTCAGCCCTTTATAATCTGCTTCACTCGAAATTCATTCAGGAGAAGTACACAGCTATGACAACACCACGTTTTCTTACCGCATTTTTAATGATCGGCGTTGGCCTGAGTGTTTGGGCGCAACAACCGACCAAACCCGTTCAGACAGATAAAACACAGCCGCCGAAACAAGACCAAAGCAAGCCGCCCGAAGAGCAGGATCAGGTAGGCACTAAAATTGATACTTTCAACGTTCGCTTGCCCATCGCTGTGGTAGACAAAAGTAACCGCTTCGTTGTTGATCTCAAGAAAGAAGACTTTGAGATTTATGAAGACAAAGTGAAGCAGGAAGAAATCGTAGAATTCAAAACTGAAACCAACCTCCCGCTCGACATCGCGCTCCTGATGGATACCTCCAACAGCGTCAAGCCGAAGCTGAAATTCCAGCGTGATGCGGCGGTCTCGTTTTTACAAACAGTGTTGCGCCCGCGTGTAGATCGCGCACTTTTTCTCGGCTTCAATTCCGACATCGAATTACATCAGGATTTTACGAATCGCATTGATCTGCTTTCCACCGCCATTGATCGCGTGAAAGCGTATGGTGAAACGCGACTCTACGATGCTGTCTATCGTATTTGCGAAGAGAAGATGTTTGCCGAAGCTGGTCGTCGCCGTGCGATTGTGTTGATTACAGACGGCGAAGACACCGCCAGCGACCACACGCTCGAAGAAACCATCAATCTTGCCTTGCGTGCCGAAGTCGTGGTGTTTGTGATTAGCAATAAAGCCGCCGGATTTTTTGGCGTGCAGGCCGGGCAAGTAGACAGCAACGAAGACAAGAACTTGAAGAAATTGGCGGAAGATACCGGCGGACGCGCGTTTTTCACGGGAACTACTCTTGAATTGGAGCGCGGCTTTGCGAACGTGACGAAAGAATTGCGTAGCCAGTATCTGATTGCTTATTCGCCGAACAAAACCACCCTGGATGGCAAATTCCGGCAAATCGAAGTCAAGTTACTGGGCAAGAAAGATTTCAAAGTCCGAACCCGCAAGGGTTATCCGGCAGTACGTCCTGGGGCCTTAGCTTCGGATGTTAAGCCGAACTAACAACCCAACTCAAAAGAGGTCACAATGAAAGCAGTATCGAAGTTGTCCGTTCTCTCTGGCGTTTTATTCGCAGGCATTATGGCCGCCAGCGCCTTTTTCCCTCGTGACCTCGCACAGGCCCAGCAACAACAGCCGCCCAAGCAAAAGCCCAAGGAAACCCCGGCAGATGAGCAAGAACAAGTGCTGAAACTCGGCACGCGTCTTGTTAACACATTGTTCAGCGTGACGGACAAACAGAACCGCTACATTGATAATCTCAAGCAGGAGGATTTGCAGGTTTTTGAGAATGGTCAATTGCAAACGATCTTTACTTTTAAGAAAGAGTTCGACCTTCCGCTGACGTTGGCGATTATGGTGGATGTGAGCGGCAGCGAACAGTATGTCTTGCCGCAACTCAAAGACGCGGGAGCGCACTTCATTGACTCGGTAATTCGTACCGGAAAAGACACCGCCGCAATCATCAAATTCGAGGGCGAAGCGACGCTGATGCAGGGACTAACTTCAAATAAAAACCGCTTGCGAAAAGGGTTGGAAGAAGTTTCATACATCGCACCTCCAGGCCAGTACGGCGGCACGCCCGGCATCAATGGTGGTTCGCGGCAAGGTGGCACTTCAATCTGGGATTCAATCATTGCGGCTTCGGCGGATTTACTGGCGCGCGAAGCCGGACGCAAAACGATTGTGTTGCTGACCGATGGTGTAGATACGACAAGCCGGATGAGGTTGGATGATGCCATTAACGAGGCTTTGCGCGCCGAGGTTGTGATTTACGCGATTGGCATTGGCGACCCGGCCAGTGGCGGGACGTTTATTGGGAATGGTGTAAATGAAGGTGCTTTGAAAAAGCTCACCGAAGCCACCGGCGGGAGGGCCGTCATTCCCAACAGTCGCCGCGATCTGGACAGTGCCTTTGCGCAACTCGAACAAGACATGCGTCAGCAGTATTTGCTTGCTTACGAACCAACGAACGAAACGCTGGATGGCAGCTTCCGCAAAATTGAAATCAAGGTCCCGAAGGTCAAAGAAAAAGACCTCAAGATTCGCCATCGTCGCGGTTATTACGCGCCGAAAGGATAGAGCAGAGACCCGGCGAAGAGGAGATGGGGCGACAACGAGATTTGGCGATCAGCGCCACTGCATAAAAAAATCGCTCCCTCTCCCTTTTTCCGGTTCTCCCCTTCGCCCTATCACCCGTTCGCCTCGTCATTTCTTCCGCACCACCACATACTCCTGCTCTGGCTTGCCGTATTTCATCGTGATGAAGTTATCAATCAGGTATTTTTTCACGGAGTCATTCCAGTTTAAGGCAAAATCTTTCTCGGTTTGACGGACGCGATACAGCACTTCGTAGCCGAGCGTTGGGAATTCTTCTGGCAAAATGTGAAACCACCAACGGCCTAAATCATCGTCCCAAACGCCCGCTGAACCAGGCGGCAGGGCTTGCATCTGCGCCACGCTTTTTTCGCGCCCGACAAAATGGCGAACCAGCACCCAGTCAGGGAACGGAGCCATCTCTGGATTGGTCATGGAATACATATATTGGCGCGTTGGAATTTCCATCTCCGCCAGGACAATTGGATCCGTCGCAAAGATGCGCGGGGCTTCATCCCATAAATGATTTTGGCGCACAAACGCTGCGGCTTTTTGTGCCAGCACGAAGCGATGATGTAGAGGCTCTTCGTAGTAATAAATCATGGCGGTCGCCATCGCCAGAAGAACCACCATTGCAGCTACGCCGTGTCGGAGTAATAAAGGCCAACGCCCAGCGCGTAAGAACTTCGCCGTCGCATTCCATCCAAACAAACAAATCAACGCGGTGACGGGGGCCGTACTGACCAGAATCCGCATCAATCCCAGCGCCGAAAATGTGCCGGTCCAATACATCAGCGAGTGCGCCAGAAACACGATGGCCCAAGCCGTCAACGGCAGGATCATCACACGTTTCCACACCGCAAACATTCCGATTAAAAAGAGCGGCAACAACACCCAGCCACAGTAATACGGCCAATTCACGACGTGATGCCAAAGGCTGCCCTTGGTGCTGCCAACCAGCGGCCACGACCATTCGCTGACGATAAACAACCATTCACCCGTGAGGAGGCGGGAAATCAACAACAAACTGGCTACGCCGGTTGCCAACGACGACCCGATTAGAAACCGCTGCGGCCACGTTGGGTATTCTTCACTGCGCGGCAGCGCCAATAAAAACAGCCCCCAGACAGGTGCGAGCAGAAATCCTTCCGGTCTCACCAACGGCAAAAACGACATCAGCAAACACGACGCGGCAAATCGTTTGGCCCACCACAATCGCAAGGCTATCGTCAATCCCAGCGCCATCGGGATTTCCGTCATCGTGTCGCTGGCCAGTGCGAACGTCAGCGGCTGGAAAATCAATAACAATCCCGCCATCGTTGCATTTGGCAAACGTAAATCATCGGCTGCTCGCATTGTTTGCCAGGCCAATATCACTGCCACAAAGGCCGTAAAGCAACGCACCGTAAACAATCCGAAATGCGCCGGGACGACCATCAGCAACACATAGACGGGACGCGCCCAAACGGTCAGCCCCAATCTTGGATTAATCCAGGCTGTCCGCAGATTCCAGTAATGCAGAATCGAATCGCCTTCGCCCGTGTATGGCCAAACCCAGAGCCACAATACCAGCAACACATACAGACCCGCACAAATCCAGATGCGGCTGAATGCTCGTTGTTCGTTGAGATGGGTGAGCCAGGCTTGGAACCGCGTCGTAAAAAAAATCATTTGGGAACAGAGATGCCTATGATATGAAATCGAAGCAACGATTCTAAGCACCGCCAAAGTTGCGGTCAAATTGGAGAAGGGGAGTCACTGTAATGGTCAAATATGAAACCGACCGCGAGGCGCTGGAGCGCGACTGTGAGATGGAGTTTTTTGTGGCAGGAGGCCCCGGCGGACAGCATCGCAACAAAGTCGAAACCGGCGTTCGTCTGACCCATCGTCCGAGCGGCATCGTTGTCGCTGCCACTGAACGCCGTTCGCAATCCGCGAATCGAGATGCCGCGTATGAGCGAATGGCGGAAAAGTTGATCGCGTTGCAGATTGTCCAGAAACCGCGCCGCGCCACCAAACCTTCTGCGGGAGCCAAAGCGCAACGGTTAGAAGGCAAAAAACGAAAGAGCGAGATCAAACAATCCCGCTCTCGTAAAATCAGTGACGATTGAAAGCCTCTAGCCGAGGACTTCTTTCACCTTCGCGCCAATGTCAGCCGGGCTTTTCACGATGTGAATTCCGGCGGCTTCCATCGCGGCGAATTTTTCTGCCGCTGTGCCTTTGCCGCCCGCGATGATCGCGCCTGCGTGGCCCATCCGACGACCTGGCGGAGCCGTTTGCCCGGCGATAAACCCTACCACCGGTTTGGTCATTTCGGCTTTCACATATTCTGCCGCTTCTTCTTCAGCGCTGCCGCCGATTTCGCCAATCATGACGACTGCGTGCGTGTCAGGATCGCCATTGAAAAGTTCGAGCGCATCGCGCTGGGACGTGCCAATGATGGGATCACCGCCGATGCCGATACAGGTGGATTGACCGAGTCCGAGCGCGGTCAACTGTCCGACTGCTTCATAGGTCAATGTGCCGGAGCGCGAGACGACGCCAACGTGTCCTTCAAGGTGAATACGCGCGGGCATAATGCCGACTTTGCATTGCCCGGGCGAAATCACGCCGGGGCAATTCGGCCCGATCAATCGCACCCCACGCGCTTTGACGTATTGATAGGCATTGATCATGTCATTGGTGGGAATGCCTTCGGTAATACATACGATCAGGGCGACGCCTGCATCTGCCGCTTCCATAATCGCATCTGCCGCAAACGGCGGCGGTACATAAATCACCGAGACATTGGCACCGGCCTGGGCGACGGCATCGGAGACGGTATTGAACACCGGAAAGCCCTCATGTGTTGAGCCGCCTTTGCCGGGCGTGACGCCGCCGACAATGTTTGTGCCGTAATCGCGCATTTGCAGCGCGTGGAAAGTGCCTTCTTTGCCGGTCAAACCTTGCACAATCAACCGGGTATTTTTATCAACTAAAACGCTCAAGTTTTCCTCCTCGTGCGGTTATTTCAGAGAACCGCCAACATAGATTTTTTAATAGCGATGATGCCTAGCTGCAATGAAAGACGCGCAGAATAGCATAAGCCTGACGGGGCTGACTAGCGGAGCCAACAGCGCAATCGCTATTTTCAGCACTTCGCGTCAGCAATCAATCGTTTGACTTCGCCAATCAAATACAGCGAGCCGCAAATGCAAATCAATCCATTGGCCGGGGTCCGTTGTAAGGCTTCACGGATTGCTTCGGCGACGGATTCGGCGCGAATCGAAGGCGTCATCACTTGCGTTGCCGCCTCGCTGATAACCAGTGGATCGGCGCTGCGCGGATTGTTGATGCGCGTGGCAATCACAGTGGTCGCAAAGGGAAACAACATCTCCGCCATCCCCGCAATCGCTTTGTCGCTCATCACGCCAAAGAGCATTGTGATTGGGACGCCTTTTTCATAATCGCGCAAAAACTCCTGCAACGTTTTGGCACCCGCCATATTATGCGCGCCGTCCATGAGCAATTGTCGGCCTTCATGGGCAATCAATTCCAATCGCCCAGCCCACTGCACGTTTTGCAAGCCGGTTTCAATGGCGGCTTTGGGGATGCACAGACCCTGTTGCCGCAACGTTTCTGCCAGATGAATGGCCGTGCGCGCATTGATCGTTTGATGTTCACCGCGCAGGTTTAACCGAACGTCATAATCGGCCACCGCTGTGTGATACTGAAACTGAAAGATTCCGGTTGAGGCTTCCTGCAAAATGGCCTTATTTTCAGCGGCTTCGACCTCAATCAGTGGTGCGTCCAATGCGTGTGCCTGCGCGATAATAACCTGCCTTGCTTCGACCGCTTGTGGGGCCACCACGACCGGAATCCTGGCCTTGAGGATGCCTGCTTTTTCAGCAGCGATTTCAGCGAGCTGGATGCCGAGGTATTCCTGATGATCCAGGCTGATGGGCGTGATTGCGCACACGGTCGGTGCGCAAATATTCGTTGCGTCCAGCCGTCCGCCTAAACCGACTTCAAGAATCGCTACTTCCACTTTTTGCTCGGCGAAAAACAAAAAGCCAATGGCAGTGACCTGCTCAAAATAGGTTGGTATCGTCGGCAACGTTTGATTCGCCACCAATTGTTCCGCCGTCGCACGAACCTGTGTTGCGTGTCGCGCGAAATCATCAGGCAAAATATCTTTGCCGTTCACACGAATGCGTTCTGTGATCTCGACTAGATGCGGCGATGTGTACAACCCCACGCTGTGTCCAGCGGCCTGCACAATGGCTTCGGTCATGGCCGCCGTCGAGCCTTTGCCATTCGTGCCTGCGATGTGAACGGTCGTGTATTGCCGATGCGGATTGCCCAGTGCTTCGCACAAGGTCACAATGTTTTCCAACCCCAACTTCATGGCCAATGTTTCGTGGCCGAGGCTGTAGAGATAGTTGAGTGTTTCGGGGAAGTTCATAATTAGAAATCAAAAGGCAAAGGGCAAATTGCAAAAGGTCGTTAAGGTTTCTTTTGCTTTTGCCTTTTGAGATTTGCCTTTTGATTTATTTGCCTTTAAAGACCGCTTTTCGCTTTTCCAAAAACGCTGTCACGCCTTCGCGGAAATCGGCGGAGTGGAAGCACGCGGCCTGGTTCACGGCTTCAAATTCGAGCGCGCCTGCCAAATCAGAATTCAACGCGTGATTAAGGCCTTGCTTGATTTTGGCAACGGCAATCGAGGGCGCGGCTGCCAACCGTTCAGCCATCGCGTTGACCGTCGCGTCGAGTTCTGCAAATGGTACAACCTTGTTCGCAATCCCGATGCGGGCTGCTTCGGCGGCGGGAACGATTTCACCCAGTGCCATCAACTCAAATGCTTTTTGGTAGCCGACCATGCGCGGGAAGAAATATGTGCCGCCGCCATCCGGCATCAATCCAATGCGCACAAACAACTCAGCAAAATACGCCTGTTCAGAAGCTACGATGATGTCGCAGGCCAGTGCGTAGTTGCAGCCGATGCCCGCCGCCGCCCCGTGAACCCGTGCGATGATCGGTTTTGACATTGCACGCATCGCCAGAATCGCGGGATTGGTGCGTTCGCGCAACGACGTCGTCACGTCGTAGTTCACGGAGTCCATCGCGTGAAATGAACTGAGGTCTGCACCTGAGCAAAACGATTCGCCCGTGCCAGACAAAATGATGACGCGCGATTCGTCATGCTCCGAATCAATCATCGCCTGATTGAACAGCTCGAACGTTTCGGGATCAACCGAATTGCGCGTTTGGGGACGATTGAAGGTGATGCGCTTGATGCCGTTTTCAAGCGTGATGAGCAATTTGGGTTCTTCGGACATGGATAGAGTTCCTTTCGTCAGTTCTGTGATAACAATTGCCCGGTCATTGTCGCTTAGCCACAAACGATTTACAATCTGCGCGCTCTGCAACCACGGGAGGGAGTTTTACAGTGCCAGAACTCAAACAACTTTTTGATCTGACAGGCAAAGTCGCGCTTGTCACGGGCGGGTCGCGCGGGCTTGGTTTAGAAATGGCCGAAGGGCTGGCGGAAGCGGGCGCTTCCTTGATGTTGCTTGCGCGGCGTCAGGAGTGGTTAGCGCCTGCGGTCGAAGGCCTGAAAAAACGCGGCTTTCGCGCTGAAGGCGCGGTTTGCGATGTGGCCAATCCTGATGTTGCTCCGGCAGCCGTCGCGCGCACGGTCGCCACGTTTGGCCGCCTGGATATTCTGGTCAATAACGCGGGCGTGACGTGGGGGCAGCCCGCCGAAGAGTTCCCGCTCGACAAATGGAATATGGTGCTGGAAATAGATTTGACCGCTGCGTTTTTGTTTTGTCAGGCGGCGAGCAAAGAAATGATGAAACAACGGTACGGGCGCATCATCAACATTGCTTCGGTGATGGGAATGATTGGCACCCTGCCGGAGTTGGAACATCATCTGTCCGCCTACGTTGCAGCGAAAGGTGGATTGATTGCGCTGACGCGCGAATTGGCGGCGAAATGGGCGCAACACAACATTCGTGTGAATGCGATTGCGCCGGGCTTTTTCCCCTCGCGGATGACAGAAAAATCGCTGGAAGGCTATGGCGATGCACTGGCTGCCACGACGCCGATGAAGCGCGTTGGGCAAGCAGGCGAATTAAAAGGCGTCGCGGTTTTTTTGGCGGCAGACGCTTCAAACTACATGACCGGACAAACAATTGTTGTGGATGGCGGGATGACGAGTGTGTAGTAGGATTTGGGATTTAGGGCTTTTTATTACGAATTACAGTCATAGACGAACGTCTTTGTCATCAGGCCAAATCCAGGCTTCCCAAAACTAACCTCGACCATTGCATCCAATCCCTAAATCCTAAATCCCAAATCCTAAATTGTGATTATGAATAATTCACCCAAATACGACGAACGCCCGTGGGGCAATTTTACTGTGCTGGACGAAGGCGAAACCTTCAAGGTCAAACGCATCGAAGTGTATTCCGGCAAACGCCTGAGCTATCAAAAACACGCGCAGCGCGCTGAACATTGGTACGTGGTTCAGGGGGTTGCGACCGTCACACTGGATGGCCGCGACATAACCTTGCAGGCAGGCGAGGCCGTAGACATTCCGCAAGGCACGGCGCATCGCATTGAAAATCCCGGCGCAGAAATGATGGTTTTCATTGAAGTGCAACGCGGTACGTACTTCGGCGAAGACGATATTGTGCGCTTGCAGGATGATTACGGACGGAATTGACTTGGGATGGCAAACCAGTTAGTTTCTGGGCTGCAAGACATCCCCAACGTCTGAACAAATCAAAAGGCAAAAGGCAAATTGCAAAAGGCAAAAGGGCGGTACTTTATTTTATCTTTCGGTAAAAGTAGCGAAGCGTTTTGCTTCCTGTTCCTCCTTTTGCCTTTTGCCTTTTGATTTCCTTATTTTATGTCTGTCCGCGCTCGTTACTTACTGGTCATCGTGGGGCTACTCCTGGTCGTCGTTGCGGCCCTGGCCTATTTCCAAGGCTCGCGGCTGTTGAGTGCTCATCTGACCGCGAAAAATGCGGCGGGTAATTTGGTAGCGGCGAATATTTTTGCGCTGGCTCAGCGAGCGATTGACAGTAATCCGCAGAAATCAGCGCAGGACGCAATCAAGGACGATGCTCAGGTTAGCGCCTGGCTGGCGGCAGGCGGCAATAGTCGCTACTTTTCCTACCTCGCAATTTTAGCAGCGGACAACACAGTCGTTGTTGAATCTGATCCATATCAACTCCGCAAAACGGGCCTTGTCATCCCGATTGAATCCTTGGCTTCCAAATCCTGGGTCGGGCAATGGTGGGAGCTACGGCGCAGTTCTGCGCTATATGAATTTTCGACCCCACTGAATGTGAACAATCAACCGTTTGGGCGATTTGTGGTTGGCTTACCAGCCCAAACGCTGCACGACGAAGTTGCACCGAGTTTGCGCCTGACCTTGATTGTTACCCTCGTGACCGCATTGCTCAGTATTTTATTTGCGGTGTTGCTGTCGAATCTGGTGCTGCGCCCCTTACGCGAATTTTTTGGGTTAATCGAGCAATTGGAAGTCGAGAGCGCGACACAGACAAACGAGCCATCATCGCAGGATTTACAGAGCGCCGCACAGCGATTGCGCGAACTGGGGAGGCGCTTCGCAGGCAATCGCAACGAAATCGAAGCGATGCGCGATCAATTGCGTCAGGTCGTCAACAATTTGCCGGATCGTCTGTTATTGCTCGACCGCGAACAACGCGTGATGATGGCCAGCCCAGAGGCCGAGCATCTGCTGCTCAATGCCAACGGCCACAACGGCAATCGCAGCGCTTCCACCCTGCGAGGCGCATTGCTGGGCGAAGTCCTGAGCAAAGATCATCCGCTGATGAGCCTGACGCGACGCGCATTTGCGGCTCGGCAGCCGCGCGAAGAGACGTTGATTTTGTCCACGCCGGAAGAGGCCGAACACAAGTTGCTGGCATCGGTGCAGGTCTTTGAGGAGCGCGGTCAATTGGCGGGGGCGTTGTTGACGCTGCGTGATTTTGAATCGCTCAAGCGATTGGAAACGCAATTGGATTATGCCACGCGTTTAGCCGCGCTCAGCCGCATCACCTCCGGCGTGGCGCACGAAGTCAAAAATCCATTACACGCGATGGTGCTACATCTGGAATTACTGCGCAGCAAACTCGACACTGGCAAAGACCCCGCCAAACACGTAGACGTGCTGACTTCCGAAGTCAATCGGTTGAATCGTGTCGTGCAAACCTTTCTGGATTTCACGCGACCGGTGCAACTCCAAACGCGCCGCTATGATGCCAACGAATTGCTTCAGGAAGTGCTGTTGCTGGCGCCAATCACAGCGGACAGCCGGGTTGTTGTCGTGACGAATTATGCGAACGATCCGCTCTGGATTGAGGCGGACATTGATTTGCTCAAGCAAGGTTTGCTGAACATCATCATCAACGCGTTCCAGGCGATGCCTGATGGCGGGACGCTCACGCTCATGACCGCGCCGCAAAACAATCACATTGAACTCAACATCAGCGACACGGGCGTTGGCATCCCCGAAGAAATGCGCGAGAAGATTTTCAATCTGTATTTCACGACGAAAGAAAAGGGCAGCGGCATCGGCCTCGCCCAGGCCTTTCGCGCCGTGCAAATGCACAGCGGCAGCATTGATGTGGAATCAGAAGTCGGGCAGGGAACGCGGTTTCGCATTATTTTGCCCGCTGCGTGAGAGAAGAAAGGGAGAAAGGGAGATGTATATGGCTCCCCGTCTCCCTTTCCCCCTTTCTCCCCTTCTCATTTAGCCGGTGTAATGGTGATCTTGCGGAACAAAACTTTGGTGTGATCGCCTTGTATCATCAATGGCCCCGGTTCGCCTTCATTGCTGTCCAGCGCGCCGCCTGTAATGCCGGGGATTTCTTCATTCTCAATAATCGTTTGTCCATTCAGCACGACCGTCACACGTCGCCCGACCAATGTGATGTCGTAGGTTTGCCATTCATTCGCTTTCTTCATTGCGGCGGCATTCGGTTTTAGAAAGCCGTAAATCCCGCCCATCCGCAACGTGTCGAGCGCCTTGCCCAAATCATCCTGAATCTGCGCTTCGTAGCGGCCTCGCAAATAGATGCCGCTGTTGCCGCGCGGGATGATTTGGAATTCGACGTGCAATTTGAAGTCGGAAAACTTCTGCTCGGAAATCAGGTCCACACAGCGCGCCGCGTTCGTCAACAAACCATTTTCGACCGACCAGCAATTGCCGTGACTGTTATTGCGAAGCTTCCATCCCGTCAGGTCTTTGCCATTGAAAAGCTCAATCGGTTTGCCCCACACCGGTTTCGTCGTGCGCCGTAAATCCGGGGCTTTGACCGCTGTCCAATTCACCGTCGCGCCCGTCTCATCCTGCACCGTGCCGACCAATTTTTCGCCTTCCAATTTGCCCGCAAAGACCAACACATCAGGTTGGCGTTCGTATTGCTTGGGGACTTTGACCGTCAGTTGTCCGTCTTTGTACGTCGCTTCTGTCGCATACCGCATCGAACCGAAATGCCCAACGACGCGCGCCATGATGGAGGTTTCCGTCCGATGCTGAATTTCCAACCACGACGGAAAACTTGTGCCGTCCGAGCCTTGCACCGTGACATCCCACCGACCGAGGATTTTGTCTGCATAGCCGACGGGTTGGGCTAAGGTAGCAAAAGAAACGAAGAGAAATGACAAAGTTAATAGCAATTGTTTCATAGAGGGTACTTATGTCGGAATCCGATTTTGTCTTTCTTTTGTGATTGTCACTTGCGCTAATTCACTCTCAGAGGAGGTTATGCTACCACTCTCGTCACGCAAATCAAAAATCATCCTCGCCTGCGAGAAAATGAATGTTGCTTCTTATTGTATGAACGTTACCTTGCAAAGAGCGAGGCTTCTGTGACAGAGAATCAATACTGGTTCTGACAACAGAATTATTCCTTCCTGACATTCTTGTAATTGCAAAAAAATAAAACGACTTATCGTTGATAGCGGAGCGGTTTTGCCGCTTGACAAATGAACGCTGCTACACGTATCTTGCGTGCGCCATTAATTCAACCATTAGTTCGATGTTTTCCATGTCTCTTGAAGTTAGGGGCTTGAGTTGTACCTTGACGGGCCCGTAAAGACGCCAGGATGCAGCCCGACAGCAAGTGAAATCATTCCTCCCGCACGCGACAGCGGCGCGGCAGTGTAGGTGTTTGTCAAAGGGGAAAAGGGAAACCGTATGGCATCGAACGCAAATATTTTAGCCATCATCCGGCAGCATTCATTACAGCAAGCTCTTCCCACGAATACCTTTCTGTTTCAGCAAGGGGATCGGCTGCGGGATGTGCATCTGCTGGAGAAAGGTCTCGTGAAAATGACACGCGGAGAACAAAACGGGCAGGAAGTCACTGTTGATTTGCGATTTGCGGGGAGTCTCCTCGGCGCAGTTACCGCCTTTGCCAACGAACCTGCGACAATGACCGCACTTACTGTAACCTCTTGCGAAGTGTATCGCCTGTCCGTCAAAGAGTTCCTGAAATTGGCAGAGGGGGACGTAAGCTTTTTGCAGGATTTGGCAGAGCAGGCAAGCCGCCAACGAAACGAACTGGTCATTCGCCAAGGGCAGCAACTGTTACCGGCACGCGTGCGACTGGCAATGCTTCTCTTGCGGTTCGCCAAAGAGTTTGGGCGGGAACGAAAAGGGCAGTTATCCTTGGCCTTGCCCCTTGCCAAACAGGAGATCGCCGGAATGTTAGGCATCACGCCAGTGCACTTGAGCAGGCTGCTACGCGAGATGAAGGGCGAAGGGCTCATTGTTGAAGAGAAAGAATGGATTATTCTGCGCGATAGGCAAGCGTTGATGGATGTAACAGGAACAGGTGAAAAAAGTGGGAATGGTCGAGTATTAATTAGCGGGCTGAATAGTAAGAGCAGCGGTACACTAAACATAGATTCAGTTCGGGCTTAACTTAGGTTAGAGCCTGTAATTAACTTTAAGGTAAAAGAACCAATGAGTTAGCTTTTTGCCTTGTACTTTATGCTAAGGTTTTCA
>JAEUQN010000003.1:0-59461 GCA_016789725.1 Blastocatellia bacterium
GGATTCATAAAATCAATTGCATATGGGACGCCATCACGAACCGCAAATTCAACGGTATTGAGGTCATACCCAAGCGCCTCGCAAAGTAGGATCGTCTCCCGTCGAATTCGATCTTCCAGTTCGGTCGGCAGCTCGCGCTCGATGCGCGGGACATAACGACGATTGGCAGGGTCATAAATCATGACCAAAACTTCCTTGCGCCCGACACAATAACAACGAACATACTCGTCAAACTCGATAGCTTCCTGCAAAGTCATACAAAGCGTGCCGGTTTCATTGTAGGCGGTGAGCAATTCATCCAGTGAGTGGATTTTGTAGACATTCTTCCACCCACCACCATCAAATGGTTTCAAAAACGCAGGCAACCCAACATAATCCACGATTTCCTGCCATTGCAGAGGAAATTCCAGATTACGCAACGAAGCATTCGTAACCCCCTGGATATAATCTTTCTGTGGCAACAATACTGTTTTCGGAACCGTCACGCCTAACCGATGCGCCAGTGAGTAATTGAAAAACTTATCATCAGCCGACCACCAGAACGGATTATTCACGACGATGGTCCCGTTCAAAACCGCATGTTTGAGCATTCCACGATAGTAGGGAATTTCGTGCGAGATCCGATCAAAGATCAGACGATATTCGCAGGCATCTTCCGCTCGGACACCACCGGTTTTTAAATATTCCGCAGTCACTCCGGCATTCATGGAGTTAATTTTTTCGATCAGGGCAGGCGGAAAGGTATTTTCCATTCCAACGAGAATACCGATTTTCATATCTGAAGGACTCCTCTAAAAAACGTCTTTGCCAATCCTTGCATCGAATGGCAGCGATCTGCTGTCAGACTTAATTGCTGGTTGCGTCAGAGCAACCTTGATGGACTTTGCTGCCCCTTCTGTTTTGCCTCAATACGCGAGGGGCTAGCGATAGTAAAGCAGCGTAGGTTATTATTGCGAAGTAAGACAGAATCTAAGTTGTTCCCCTTTGACTGTCAACAGAAAGGTATCCGCAAGCATGCTTCTTATCCGCTTTTTTAAGCCCCGGCGTTCGCTATCGTTGGTAAATCTCATTTTGAGCCTCAGTGTCTCGCTCGTTTCTGCTAGTGCGCAGAAGGCTCCGAGTGTCGAGAAACTCGTTGAATTTGCCAAAGCGAATTATGGTCTTTTGATCGTGCAAACCAATGGCATCGTGAAAAATAACCTCAAGCTCATCAATGGCGACCAAGTGCGCGAAGGCCGCAGCACCTTAAAGTTCATCCGTAAGCCTAAGTTAATGGAAGACCTGGTTATCCTGGAACTTGATCTGCCAGACACGAAATTCACAATGGGATTTGACGGTCAAAAAACCTGGGCGCTCAACAACACCGAGCGAACAGAGCTGAGTCCCGACCTCGCTGCAGCTTTCCGCTCGTCATACGCGCACAGTTACGAAGCCTTGCTTCGTTACAAAGAAGACGGCAGCAAGATCGAATATGTAGAGACGAAGAAAATAGCCTCGCTGGAAATTGACACCATTGACTTGACCACCACTGATGGTCAGAAATCCCGCTATGAAGTCAGTCGCCGCTCCGGGCATATTCTGTATTTAGAATATGAAACCAAGCCGACGACGCCGGAGGCCAAACCGATTAAATATCGGCTGCACTTCAAAGATTTCAAAGTTGTCCAGAACACCATCATCATTCCATACAAAACCGTAGTGTATGAAAACGATGTCATCGTAGAAGAAAGGACGGTCATTGAAGCGGCTTTTGGGGGACAAGTGGAAGAGAAGATTTTCAAACCAGATGCACCAGTTGAAAACCCCGAAGAAAAGAAAGAGCCAACTCCAACCAAACCGTAAAGGTGTCAACGCAACGAAAGAACCATCGTTCTTTCAATTCCCTGTAAATCCTTCAAAGCCTTCGGCTCGCTCCAAATGGTGTGATCAATGAGGGCTTTGATAATCTTTGCTTGCTGATACCCCATTTCAAAAATGAGATAGCCCTGAGGCTTGAGATGGGCAGGAGCTTCTGTGAGCAATCGCCGATAATATTGCAAGCCATCTGCAAAATCTGTCAGTGCAACTCGCGGCTCCCAATCGCGCACCTCACGCTGTAAAGTGGAAATTTCCTGTTCAGCAATATAGGGCGGATTGGAAACAATAAAATTCGCCCTGTGGGAAAGACCATTCAGCAAATCTGCCTCATAAAACTCTATGCGGTCTGACAGGTTATGTTTCTGTGCATTGTGTCGCGCGATTTGCAGCGCATCAGATGAAATATCCGTCGCAAAGACCTGCGCATCATCCAGCTCTCGCGCCAACGTAATCGCAAGGCACCCCGAACCCGTTCCCACATCAACAACAACCGGATGCGCAAGACCGACGGCAAGCCGTAATGTTTCTTCGATGATAAGTTCTGTTTCCGGTCGCGGAATCAAGACCGCAGGTGTGACATCGAATTCCAGGCCATAAAACTGCTGATGCCCGACAATATACTGCAACGGCTCCCCCACCGCACGACGTTGAATCAATGATTGGAATTCTGTCGCTTTCTCATTCGAGAGAAGTTCGTTGAAATGAATGATGAGATAGGTTCGGTCTTGGCCTAAAGCATGGGCGAGCAGCGTTTGGGCGTCTAACAAATCGTTTGGAATGTCAGCATCCCGGAGCTGTTGAGAAGCCTGTCTGAGAGTTTCGGCAATGGTTGGCATTTCAGTTTTAGCCGCTTTACGCTCCCGCCTGTTTCGCCGTTGACTCTTTCAATTTCTCAGCTTGATAGTAGGCGGTTAAGGCGTCTACAACCTCGTCAATATAGCCTTCCATAAAAGTGTCAAGCTGATGAATCGTCAAACCAATGCGGTGATCCGTGACGCGATTTTCTTTGAAGTTGTAAGTCCGAATCTTTTCCGAGCGATCACCGCTGCCGACTTGAGAACGACGTTCGGCAGCAATGGCATCGTGTTGCTTTTGCAATTCCTGCTCATATAAACGCGAACGTAAGATGCGCAATGCTTTTTCGCGGTTCTTGATTTGAGATTTTTCGTCCTGCATTGAAACCACAATGCCAGTTGGAATGTGCGTCATGCGAACAGCGGAATACGTCGTATTGACCGATTGCCCGCCCGGCCCCGATGAGCAAAACAGGTCAATGCGAACGTCTTTCATATCTATTTTCACGTCTACTTCTTCGGCTTCAGGTAAGACGGCAACCGTGACTGCCGAAGTGTGAATACGACCGCTGGTTTCAGTTTGCGGAACGCGCTGCACACGATGCACACCTGATTCGTGCTTGAGCTTTGAGTAGACGAAGCTGCCTTCAATAATGGCTTCGGCCTTTTGGATGCCACCGAGTCCGGTTTCAGAAATGTCTGAGATTTGCAATTTCCAGCCTTGCCGTTCGGCATAGCGCCCATACATTCGCAAGATTTCTGCGGCAAACAAACAGGCTTCTTCGCCTCCCGTTCCAGCCCGAATTTCAAGAATCACGTTCTTTTCATCGTTCGGGTCTTTGGGCAATAAAAGGATTTTCAATTCCTCTTCTGCTTTAACCACACTAGCTTCGGATTCGCTTAATTCCAGTGCAGCGAGTTCACGCATTTCATCATCAGTCGCGGGGTCATTGATTAATTCTTTGGCACCCTCAATGTCGTTGTGGAGTTTTTTTAAAGAACGGTATTTTTCAACGACGGGTTCAAGCTCACGATGTTGTCTGGCGATTTTGGTGTACCTCTCCATGTCACTGATCACCGCAGGATCAGTCATTTGTTGCGTCAGGTCTTCAAACGTTTTTTCGATTTGGGCTAATTTATCAAACATAAATAAAGGTTCCAGGTTTCAGGTTGCGGGTTTCACAATCAACGTCAACAGAACGCTCAAACTGCTACGTCGCAGCTCCTGACACCTGACACTTGATCCCTGCGACCTCCATCCCCGGCTCCAGCTTCAGGGATTCCTTGAGGGCGTGAATTGCTACCTCTAATTGGTCGTCCGAGGGTTCCTTGGTGGTCAGGTTTTGCAACCAAATGCCAGGACGCGTGATGAAGGAAAAAAAGGCGCTCGCTTCTTTTTTCCCTGCCAGCTTGATAATTTCATAAGAAATGCCCGCAATCAGCGGCACCAGGGCAACGCGTGAAATCAGATTGAAGAGCAGTGAGTCAAATTTCACGATGGAAAAAACGATAATAGATACCATCATTACGAGCATCAGAAAGCTGGTTCCACAACGGGGATGTTGACGAGGATAGCGTTTCACATTTTCGACCAGCAGTTCATCCCCCGCTTCCCAGGCGTAGACCGTTTTATGTTCCGCTCCGTGATATTCAAAAACGCGACGAATATCCTTAATCATCGTCATCAACAAGATATAGGCCACGAAGAAAATCATGCGGATGACGCCATCTACAAGATTAAAGGAAAACGACGGGCGCACCGGCTTCATGTAAGCGCGCAACCAATTCCAGGCTTCCAGGTACCAAGGCTGATTTGCCGTTTGATCGAGCAAGACTTGCGGCGCATTTTCCCAGCCAAAATACACAAACAAAAAGTTGGTCAGCAGCAGTGGCAACACAACAAACAGAAAGATTGAAAACCCAATACCGAATACGACCGATCCCATCATGGCCAAGGTCGTTTGCGTGTCCCCAGCTTTTTCGAGCTTTTGCTCATCTACTGCGTGTGAGGTTGCGGCTAAAGCTCCGGTCTTCGCCACAGCGTTCAGCGTGGTGGTATCTTTCTTTTCTGTTTCAGCCTCTTCAAACGCAACCGTCGCTGAAAAATTCAGAGCCTTCACGCCCAACACCATCGAATGAATCAAAACGGCGCTGCCGCGTAAAACAGGGATTTTGAGGATTGGATATTTTTCACTGAGCTTGGGCAATCGCTCGGCTTTAGTTGCAATCGTGCCATCTGGTCGTCGTACGGATACCGCATACGAATTGGGCGCGCGCATCATGACTCCTTCAATAACGGCTTGCCCACCTACAATGATTTCTTTTTCTGTACTCATATCTTACTCCCACGTTACCAATAAAAACGAAAGCCACAAACGACGTCGCTCCCTGGCTTCAGGAAGCAGGCGCAACATCGCTGTGGCTTGGATTATACCTGCTAATGGTTGTGACGCGAGAAAATTGTGCTGATCGAGACTGGATTACTTTGGGCAAAAACACGAAGACCTTCAAGACCAAACCTGACTCGTATTTTTGCTGCTGCAATTGGCATGAACCAGCCTCTCGACTCTCTCGTCCGACTTCACTCGGTTCCGATTTCGTTCGTCACTTTTCTGCCATACTTCCGCTGGAAGCGTTCGACGCGCCCTGCGGTGTCAACTAACTTTTGCTTGCCGGTGTAAAAGGGATGGCAATGGGAACAGATTTCAATGCTCAGTTCTTTTTTGGTGGAACGAGTCGTCCAGGACGCGCCGCAAGCGCAATGGACGGTGACGTCTTCATATTTTGGATGGATACCAGGTTTCACTTCGTTTCTCCTTGCGTAAAGTACAGCGGCCATCATTGGCTGCTGGCGTTGTTGGCGCAACCGAGAACCTGCATGTCCGATCAGACAAATTTTCGCGGCTCGCACCAAACGGCAAGAGTAACCGATGCCTGTAAATGTCGTCAAGCCAGGATTAGTTCGGGGCATTAGCGGCTCATGGATACAGTCGTAATTTGTAGCCGCAGCATTGAAGAGATGGTGAACTTGGGGTATAGAGCCAACGTACGAAAAGCTGAATTTGGCACGACAACTCAAATCTGACGACCTAAACATAACTTATGGATAAACTGCTGGCGATCATCAAACGCGAATATCTGACGCGCGTTAAATCAAAAGGGTTTCTACTTGGTACAATTCTGACGCCTCTCTTTATGGCCGGCATTGCGTTCTTACCGATGTTAATGTTTGGCAAGGGCGAGCGGAATTCTTACCGATTCATTGTCCTGGACCAAACCAAAGATGCAAGCCTTTATCAACGAGCCGAAAAGCTATTGCTTGAAGATAACGCTACTGCGGATCGCTTTGAGGTGAGCCGCCAAGCTATCGCCGCCAATCAATTGGATCAACGTGTGCACGAATTGAATCAGGAGATTACGACTGACAAACTGGGTGGCTACGTGATCCTGCGAGAAGAAGTGCTGGATAACGGCAAGATTGAGCACCGCGCCAAAAATCCCAATGATTTTGCAGTGGTCGGGCGAATTCGCAGTGCTTTAAAACAGGCGGTGATCGAGGAGCGGATGCGACGCGCAGGAATCAGCCCGGAAAAAGTCGCAGAAGTAAGCAAGGATATCAGCATCAACTTCATCAATGATCGCGGAGAACAGGAAGCGCCGTTGGCAAAATGGGTCCTGTCTTTTGCAATGGGAATTATTTTGTACATCTCAATTCTGGTGTACGGACTCTACGTCATGCGCGGCGTGATGGAAGAAAAGCAATCCCGTATCATCGAGGTGCTCCTCTCGTCGGTCAAACCATTTCAGTTAATGCTCGGCAAAGTCACTGGAATTGGGCTGGTGAGCCTCACGCAAGTTTCGATCTGGGTGGGTTCGATGTTTGTCATCAGCAGCGTCGCTGCCGCACAGGCATTGGCTTTTGGTGATTTCAAAATCCCGCGCATCCCGATTTCGATGGTGATTTTCATGCTGGTGTATTTAGTGTTGGGATACTTCTTATACTCGACCCTGTATGCGATGGTGGGAGCAATGGTGTCAAGCGAAGAGGATGGGCAGCAAATGCAAATGCCCATTACGCTTCTCCTGGTTTTGCCGTATATCCTTTCGTCGTTCGTCCTGAGCAAACCGGATGGCACGATTGCGATGGTTCTCTCATTAATCCCCTTCTTCAGTCCGATTCTGATGTTTATGCGCATCACTGTCCAGCAACCTCCGTCGTGGCAAATCGCGTTGTCGCTCGTGTTGCTGGTCGGAACCATCTTTGGAGCGATTTGGGTGGCGGCCAAAATCTATCGCGTGGGAGTACTGATGTACGGCAAACGCCCATCGCTGCCGGAATTGATAAAATGGCTAAAATACACCTAATTCGGTAACCATCGCCACATCGCATCACGTATGTTCTGATGCCCGCTTTCGTTGAACTATCGAGTGTCACAGTTGCTAGACTCGTCCATTAGAGATAAAGGTTATGAAATTTTTGTTTCTCTTTGCTTCGTTACTTTCCCTTGCCCTTCCTGGCGTTGCACAAACCGCAAGCTCAGCAACTCAGTTGGACAATCGCACCCTCTTTCAGAAACCAACCCTGAGTAGCACTCACATCGCCTTCGTCTATGCCAGCGATTTGTGGATCGTGCCTCGCGCCGGAGGTGATGCCAAACAATTAACAACCGGCGTCGGGACCGAAACCGACCCATTCTTTTCACCCGATGGCAGTACGATTGCTTTCACGGGTGAATACGATGGCAACGTTGACGTCTTCACCGTGCCCTCAACAGGTGGCGTCCCCAAGCGCGTGACCTTTCATCCAGGGGCAGATCAAGTCATCGGTTGGACGAACGATGGCAAACAGATGTTGTTTAGCTCCGGTCGCAACAGCTACGCCGGGTTTCCGCGTCTGTTCACTGTCAGCCCGAACGGTGGCTTTCCAACTGAAGTGCCATTGCCGATGGCAGAGCGCGGTTCACTCTCGCCCGATGGATTGCAGATCGCCTATGAGCCGCTGCGCCAATGGCAAGCGGATTGGAAACGCTATCGTGGCGGTCAGCAAGATGTGATCTGGATTGCGAAGCTGAGCGATTCAACCATTGAGCGAGTGCCACGCCAAAGCTCCAACGACAAAGCACCGATGTGGGTTGGCGACAAAGTCTATTTTCTTTCAGACCGCAACGGCCCTGTCACCTTGTTTGCGTATGACACCAAAACCAAACAGGTCACACAAACTCTGCCCAACAACAGCCTCGACATCAAATCCGCCTCTGCATTTACGACGGTCGAAAAAAACGGAGTGACGGCAACGATTGCGTATGAGCAATTCGGCTCCATCAATCTGCTTGACCTGAAAACCAATCGGACAAACAAAGTGAATATTCGCGTCGCGGGAGACTTTCCGGCGGTCCGGCCACGATATGAAAAAGTCGGCACGCGCATTTCCAATTTTGCGATTTCGCCGACCGGCGCACGGGCCGTGTTTGAGGCACGTGGTGAGATCATTACCGTTCCCGCCGAAAAGGGCGATCCGCGCAATTTGACCAATACGCCCGGTGTGATGGAACGCGATCCGTCATGGTCTCCCGATGGCAAATGGGTCACGTATTTTTCGGATGAAGCGGGTGAATATGCGTTACATCTGCGCAATCAATCCGGGATGGGCGAAGTGAAGAAGATCAATTTACCGCCCGGTTTTTACTCGGCTCCGTTGTGGTCGCCTGACAGTAAGAAGCTTGCCTTCAACGATCACAAAGTCGCGCTGTGGTATCTGGAAATTGACAAAGGGCTGCCGGTTCGTGTGGATGCCAACCCGGTCGGATTGAAGAATGACGTGATTGATCCTGACTGGTCGCCTGACAGCAAATGGCTGACCTATGGCAAACAACTTCCGAACCTGCAACGCGCCGTGTTTGTGTATTCGCTCGACACCGGCAAAGCACAGCAGTTGACCGACGGAATGAGCGATGCACGCTATCCAATCTTCGACCGCAGCGGCAAATATCTGTACTTCACCGCCAGCACGAATATGGGGCCGACGCTCGGCTTTTTGGATATGTCCGCCTATCCGTTCAATCCAACACGCAGTGTTTACGCGATGGTTCTGCGCAATGACTTGCCATCACCGCTCGCCCCCGAAAGCGATGAAGAAAAGGTCACGGATGACAAATCGGCAGAAGACAAGAAGCCCGAAGGTTCAGCAGCAACAGGCACGCCCGCCGGAGCCAGGCCAAGCGCGCCGAAGCCACCCGAACCGGTGCGTATTGACGTAGAAGACATTGACCAGCGCATCATCGCGTTGCCAATTCCAACGCGCGATTTTCGTCGCTTAATCGCGGGCAAAGCGAACAACCTCTACATCCTCGAAGCAGCAACTGCTGGCGGCGGCGGATTTGGCGGTTTCGGACAAACGCTGCACAAATTCGATCTCGAAAAACGCAAGCTCGACAAAGTGATGGACGGTGTCGGCACGTTTGAAATTTCCGCGAACGGTGAAAAGGCGTTGTACCGGCAAGGTGCAAACTGGTTCATCAAGCCACTCGCAGCCGTGGGCGCACCCGCATCACCAGCGGCAGCCGGAGCGGGCGGCGGCCCGCTGAAAGTTGCGGACATGGAAGTTTTCATTGATCCGCGCGCCGAGTGGAAACAAATGTACACGGAAGTCTTTCGCGGCGAGCGGGACTTTTTCTACGATCCCAACATTCATGGATTGGATTTGAAAGCACAGGAGAAAAAGTACGAACCGTACTTGCAAGCTCTCGCTCACCGGGATGATTTGAATTATCTGTTTCGCGAAATGCTGAACGACATCACCATCGGACACATGTATATCAACGGCGGTGACGTGCCTGATCCCAAGCGGGTGCCGGGCGGATTGCTCGGTTGTGATTACAAAATCGAAAACAATCGCTATCGTTTCGCCCGCGTTTACAATGGTGAAAACTGGAACCCCAACCTGCGTGCGCCACTCACACAACCCGGCATCAATGTCAAAGCGGGCGAATATCTGCTCGCCGTGAATGGACGCAATCTAACAGCCAGCGACAACGTTTATCAGGCATTTGAATCTACGGCTGGTAAAAACGTGCTGATTCGCGTGGGGCCAAATCCCGATGGGGCAGGTTCACGCGAAGTGACGGTCGTCCCCGTCGCTGCCGAACAGTCGCTGCGCAACCTCGCGTGGATTGAAGACAATCGGCGCAAGGTCGCACAACTCAGCGGTGGCAAGCTGGCGTATGTGTATTTGCCTAACACTGGGCAACCGGGCTATGACAACTTTAATCGCTATTACTTTTCGCAAACCGATAAAGACGGCGTCGTGATTGACGAACGCTTCAACGGCGGCGGTTCGGCGGCGGATTATATGGTGCAAATGATGAGCCGCGTACCACTCAACGGCATTTGGTTCCGACACGGCACACAGGATTTGACAACACCTGCGGGCGCGATTTTCGGGCCAAAAGCGATGATTACGAACGAACTCGCAGGCAGCGGTGGCGATGCCCTGCCCTGGTATTTCAAGAAGCTGAAGTTAGGCCCGACGATTGGCAAACGTACGTGGGGTGGATTGGTGGCCTCAGCACGGATGCCAACCCTGATGGATGGCGGTTCAATCACCGCCCCCAACGGGGCACTCTACGGCTTGAATGGGCAATGGGAAGTTGAGAACTCCGGCATTCCCGTAGATATTGAGGTCGAATTCGATCCGGCCTTATGGCGGCAGGGCAAGGATCCGCAACTTGAAAAATCCGTCGAATATCTGCTGGAAGAATTGAGGAAGAATCCGCGTCCGAAATATCAACGCCCGCCCTTCCCGAACTATCACAACAAAGGCGTGGCGGCGGCAGAACCTAAAGCTTCGACGGAACCGAGGCAGAATTAAGCTCTTGAAAACAGGCGTTCAGCGTTAACGCTGAACGCCTGACCTAGAAACAAATGACCACCCCCATTTACGAATTCGTTCATCAGGTGGCGGATGAACGTCGCCAACAATTTCTCGCCAACCGTTGGTGGCATAGCATTGATTTAGGCAATGGATTTATTACTCCTGGCGCGATTCCTTTGGCCGAAATGCAGGCCAATTTTGCCTACCTGCAATTGCCTGAAGATTTGACGGGCAAACGGGTGTTGGACATCGGGTGCTGGGATGGATTCTATAGCTTTGAATGCGAGCGCCGTGGAGCCGAGGTGGTCGCCGTAGATTGCTGGCGTCCTGAAGGGTTCTTTCTGGCCCACGAAGCCCTTCGATCCCGCGTACAGTTTCATGAGCTGAGCGTGTATCAGCTCTCGCGGGCAGAACTCGGCAAATTCGACATCGTCTTGTTTCTCGGCGTCTTGTATCACTTACGACATCCGTTATTGGCGTTGGAACGGGTTTGTGAAATGACAGATGATTTTGCCCTGATTGAAACGCACGTCATAGACAACGCTCGTGCGGCGAACTTTCCCGTCATTGAATTTTACGAATGGGATGAACTGGGCGGGCAATATGACAATTGGTGTGGGCCGAACACGGTCGGGCTGTTGGCCCTGACACGATCTGCCGGGTTTGTGCGCCCCGAAGTTTTACAACAACACGTTTCGCGGAGTGTCGTCAAAGCCTATCGTCATTGGGATCAGACCGTGAGCGAACCGGTCTCGTCTTTGCGTATTCGTGAAATCTCAAATGCTATTCACTTTCAGCCCTTCGTGCCTCAAACCGGACGGCACGCCTATGTTGCGATCTGGGTCGAAGGTTTGCCCTCAACGGTCAAACGCGAACAGTTGCGCGTTGAAATTGGCGGCTATGGAATTGCACCTTATTACGCGGGAATCGCCAAAGAACAATGGATTCAAATCAATGCCCCTCTGCCGCCCGGACTACCTATCGGAGAAGCATCGGCACGGGTCTCGTTTGAAGGTCAAACCTCCAATCAAGCCGCGATCAATGTTGTGGCTGGAACCACTTGGTAATCAGTCACGATAAATTAGTTCTTCGATCCGCGCCACGTCGCGCCCAATTGCGCCATCCACGCGTGGTGAGCGATGCTCCAGAATCGCGTCTGTCAAATCAGCGATTGACGGCAATTGAATGTTGGCGTGTGGTGGATGCGCTTCGATCTGTTGTCTCTCTGCGGTGACGATACGTAAATCGCCTTGATTTAATTTTGTAATATGCAAAGACCCGTGTGAACCAAAAATGTCCAAAGTATCCTGACTTTCAAACGCCGCGTGTGTCACCGTCAACGTAGCCCGCACGCCATTCTCAAATTTCAGGAACGCCGCACTCGAATCTTCAACTTCACGATCAAAGTACAGATTATCAACGAAGGCCTGAACATCCCGCACAGGTCCGAAAATACTGGTCAAAACCTCAATCCGGTGACATCCAAAATCCATCATTGGGCCGCCGCCGGATTTGGCCTTGGTCAGAAACCAGTAGCGCGGATTGTCCGGTTGCATGGCGTTCCACTCGAACGCATTAATTTGAGCGAGAATTGGTTTTCCAATCACACCAGCCGCGATCAGTTCTTTGACCCGTGCGATCACGGGATAAAAATGACGATAGTAGGCGACGCCCAACTTCACGCCATTCGCCTGACAGGCGGCGATCATTCGATCACATTCTTCGACCTGAAGGGCCATCGGCTTTTCACAGAGCACATGTTTGCCAGCCTCGGCTGCCGCAATCGTTTGCTCTGCATGCAAATGGACGGGGGTGGCAATGTAGACCGCTTCAATTTCAGGATCGGCCAATAATTCGCGCCAATCGGCATACCATTTACGGGCACCGAATTGCTGCGCAAACGATTCGGCCAGTTCCGCCTGCGCACGACTGACACCAACAAAATCAATCTTCGGTAAATCACGTAATGCAGGCGCGACTCGTTTTTGTGCAATATCTCCGCACCCAATCAATCCCCATCGAACTTTATTCATTGCTTGTGACCCTCCTCAACGCGCAGCAAGATACCATTGTAGAGCGAGATAAAAAAATGGGCTGGATTCATCGCCGCCAGAAGTGCGAGAACCAGCCCAGATTTTTTTTACGGGATCAACTCTATTGCGTGATCGTAAACGTTTGACCCGCTATCGTCAGCGTCCCAGTTCTTGGAACACCAGTCAGATTCGGAGCAACAACGTACTCAACCATACTGCCTTCTCTGCTGCTTTGACGCGACAAGATGGTGACCCAGGAAACATTGCTTACAGCTTCCCAGGCATCATCAACCATATTCACATCCAGCGTGCCTGAATTTTCCGAGGTCGGGACGGAAATGCTGAACGCGGATAAGGGTAAAGTCAGGTTGGTCGTACCCGCCGACTGTGTCACGACGTGAGTTTGCCCGTTGATAATGATCGTTCCGGTTCGGGCTGCGCCAGTGTTGGCCCCAACGGAATACGTCACAGTCCCATTCCCAAACCCAAACGTCGAGCTTGTCACCGTGAGCCAGTTGACCGTCGAGGACACGCCCCAGAAGCAGAAAGTGGAACCGACTGTCACGGTGACACTTTGACTACTTGCGGTCGCGGCAACTGTGCGACTTAAAGGCGCAATGGTGAGGCTACATGCGTTCACGGTCTGCTGTGTGATCGTCACCGTCTGCCCCGCAATCTGCAAGGTTCCCGTCCGCTGTTGACCGGTAGAGTTTGCCTGGATGTTCAGGGTGACGACTCCATTGCCCGTGCCACTCGCACCGCTCGCAATCGTGATCCAGGCGGCATTGCTGGCGGCTGTCCACGCGCAATCTACGGCGCTGGCGGTCACAGTTAACGGAACCGTGCTGCTTAATGATCCAACTGTCAAGCTTGTGGCCGAAACATTAAATGCACACGTCCCACCACCGCCAGAACCTGCGGCCTGATTGATGGTGTAAGTCAGTCCTGCAATCGTGAGCGTTCCACTGCGAGCCGCACCGGAATTGGCCTGCACGCTGTAACTCACCGTGCCATTCCCGGTACCACTCGCGCCGTTGGTGATTTGAATCCAATTCGCATTGCTCGCGGCAGTCCAACTACAATTCGAGGCTGACGCATTGACGTTGACACTTCCGGTATTCGCCGTCGCCACTACATTGGCACTCGAAGCCGATAGCCCGAAGGTACAAGCAACGGGTGCCGCCGCCTGATTGATGGTGTAGGTTCGTCCAGCTATGGTCAGCGTCCCACTGCGCGCCGCACCGGAATTGGCCTGCACGCTGTAACTCACCGTTCCATTTCCGGTGCCACTTGCACCGCCTGTAATCTGGACCCAATTGACGTTGCTCACGGCAGTCCAGCTACAGTTTGTAGCGGATGCGATAACACCAACGCTGCCCGTGTTCGCCGTGGCAGCCACATTGGCGCTGGATGCCGATAAGTTGTAGGTACAAGCAGGTCCGGTTCCAGCCTGATTGATGGTAAAGGTTTGCCCTCCGACTGTAAGAGTACCTGTTCGCGCAGCTCCGTTATTCGTCGAGACGTTGTAATATATTGAGCCATTGCCTGTACCGCTGCTGCCAAACAAGATGGACACCCAATTCACATTACTCGTTGCAGTCCAGGCACAATTTGAAGCCGATGCCGTCACAGTGAGGATCGCAAGTCCGCCGGATGTCCCCGGATTGGCACTGGTGGGCGATAACGTAAAGCCACACGTCGGAGTGCCTGCGGCTTGATTGACCGTGAACGTTTGTCCGGCAATGGTCATGGTGCCACTGCGTGCGGCTCCAGTATTTGCCAACACATTGTAGTTGACGGCCCCATTGCCTGTGCCACTTGCGCCGCTGGTAATGACCAGCCACGAAGCATTGCTGACCGCCGTCCAGGTGCAATTGGTGGACGACGCCGAAACAGTTACGCTTCCGGTCGAAGCGGTAGCGGGAAATGAATTCGTGGCAAACGAAAGGGTAAATGAACAGCCGCTTTGATTGACCGTGAATGTTTGCCCGGCAATCGTGATCGTCCCACTACGACTCGCACCAGTGTTTGGCTCGACGGAGTAATTCACCGATCCGTTTCCGGTCCCGCTCGCACCAGAAGAAATCGTGATCCAGGCCGCATTACTGGTCGCTGTCCAGGCACAGGTTGATTCAGAGGCAGTGACGGTCACACTTCCCGTTCCGCCAGAGGTCCCGTAAGAAGCGTTGGTAGGAGACAACGTGTACGTACACGCTGGTTGTATCGTGCCAGAAACCCGATACCCAATCGTTTCCAAAAGCCGAAGGTCATTGGCTGTCATTTCCTTGCGTTGGCCGGAGGACAGAGTCGGGTCCATGATGCCGATGTACACGCCCGTCAGCTCATCTGCCTTCCAGTGGCTCGCCTGACGACCATCACCACCGGAGGCATCAGGTCGGCCCGTCGAACAAGCCAATTCGGGCTGGAAGTCGTAAAAGCGATGTTCTCCACCCGATGACAGGATGCGATTGGCAGCCGTAAACGTTTCGGTCGTAGTCCCCGGTCGGAAGCGAAACAAATCCCACGCCGTCAAAGCACGTGTAGCAAAAAACTGGAGTTCATATAGCCCCGAATTCGATGTGAATCCCAACGCGTGGCCCATTTCGTGAACGGCGACTGCATCGAAATCAATGGCCCCCGCCGTAATGCCGTCGCGGGGATCAAAATCAAAGGTAAAGTTGGAATTGAAGCCAATCGTTGGCACACCCGAATTGGAAGCCGGATCAGCATCGGCGGGCAACAACCCAAAGGCGCGCTGCAACGGCGTCACAATACTGGTATTACTCACATCACCAATGTCTGTAGTCACACTGGCTCCACTCGGCAACGCATTGTAAAGCGATGTTTCGGCACCGCTGGAGGCGCTGGCGAGTAGGCTGGCACGAGTTTGCGAATAGCTAATCGTAGACGTGGGCGTGCTGGTGCTGCCAAGCACGCCGGACGGATAAGTCTGACCAAATCGTGTCGGGCCGTAATCCACGTCCAGCACGATAGTAATTGGATTTTTGATTTGTGCTTCCCACTGCGCAGCAGCAAGAATAAACGCCGTTTTGGCTTGCGGGAAACTATCAAGCTGCGCCGTTGAGCGCAAAATAATCGTGAGGCCATTGGGTCCTTCTGATCTGGCTTCTAACCCAGCTCTTCCCATCGCTTCCTGCCGCTCTGCCTGTGAAATTACGCGGAGCCGACGAGCCGGATTGAGATCGCGTTGCATCTCGGCTGTTTCAGCCGCTGTCATATCACGACAGGTTGCTTTGTCTCCATCGGCGTACGTCACAAACCCTATTTCCTGAAATTCATTTTGGGCTGTTCGACCACCGATGACATCACGCGAACGGCCATCGCGTTGGCGCTCGTCCTGATCACGGCGTTGGCGTTCCGCTGGCGCGCGATCCTGCGAACTGGGGGAAGCTTTCTTTCCAGCCCCCATCACAGCAAACATTGAAAATGCTGAGATACTGAGCAAGCTAAGAAGCAGGAATAGCAAAAATTTTGATGATAACTTACGACGAAACAAAACCTTATTAATCAACATATTTCCCTCGGGTTAGAACCAGTAGTAAATCAAGCCAGTAGTAAATCAAGATTGATGTTTGTCAGAAATGCCGGTCAGGAAGCCAGTTAGAATGCCGCAAAATGAGGCTGCGATTCATCAGCCATCAAGTCGCAAACGAAACAACCTGAATGGAAATGCCGGACGAATCCAGGCGAGAAGGTGAGTTTGCAAGAGCCGATGTACTGTGATTTCTTCGCTGGCATAGTCAGAATATAGAGTCCACCTTCCCCTCGTCAACTCCTGTTGAAAGATATTCCGCTAAAATTATTTATGGAACTTTTTCTCTCCACAGATGCAAAGTCAGTCAAAAGGAGATACTGACACGATGAAACTCTTACTAATGATTTCTTTGCTTACTTCAATGATCACGTTTGACCCCTTGCCGTCGCTTCCATTGCAGGACGATGCCCAAAAAGCCGTGCGCGCGCAGGAACTGCTCAAACAAACACGCGCGACATTAGGCTGTGAAAAGCTTAAATCGCTGTCATTCAATGGCGGCTACCGACAGGTCATGGGGGAAATGGAAATGGCCGGCGAAATCGAAATGGAGATGCTGTTGCCGGATAGTTTTTACAAAGCGGTAACCACCTCAATGATGGGTGCAGAGATCACACGAGTCGAAGCTGTTAATAGCGAAACGGCGTGGATGGATATGCGGAATTCCGCTCCCAGCGGTGGTGCCATTATGATTCGGGCTGCCAACAATAATTCAACAATGGACGCCCAAAAAGCTCAAGAAATTGTCGTTCGACATGAATTCGCACGCTTCTTGCTGGGCTTTATCGCGACGGCACCTGCTTCGGCTCAACTGGAATACAGTTATGCAGGGATTGCCGAGGCACCGGATGGCAATGCCGACGTGATTGAGGTGAAAGGGCAGCTCGGATTCAACGCTCAATTGTTTCTGGATCAAAAAACGCATTTGCCGTTAATGCTCAGTTACAAAGCCCGGAAACCTCGTGTGGTGACCCGCATGATGAGTGGGGGCAGTCCGGCGGATGTCAAAAAGCTAACGCCCGAAGAGATCGAAAAACACGCCAAAGAAGCGCGCGAAAAGGCCGAAGCCGAACCGCCCGTTGAGTATCAACTTCGATTCGAGGATTTTTCCGAAGAAGGCGGGGTAAAACTGCCGCATCGCATCTCGAAAACCATTGATGGCAAAATTACCGAAGAGTGGGACCTCAAGAAATTCAAAATCAATCCTTCGATCAAGCCCAATAAATTTGAGAAAAAATAACGCCGGAAGAAAGCCGCTGGATCCAATCCGGCTTCAGCGGCCAAGCCCTCGCAATCCACTGTTTCAAGATTTCAATGGGCCGTATCAATCGGCATTTTGATACCCAAAAATTCAACTTCAGCCTGACGCTTATGAAGATCGTTTTACGACCATTCTTGCTGTGTTTTTTGTGGTGTGCCTGCACCGCGATTCCCTCTCTGGCGCAAAGTAAAACGGCCAATGAAGCGCAGCTCAAAGTTACTGTTATTGATCCGAGTCGTGCAGCAATCCCGAATGCACGAGTGCAAATCACCTCCAACACCATCAAGCCCAAATCCAGTGAGACCAATCGCACGGGTGAGGTTCGGTTCCAGCGCCTGGGCATCGGCATTTATCGAATCGTCGTCGAGGCGGCGGGGTTTGAGGCGCAGGTGGTTGACAACGTGACGCTCACCTCAGGCGCAAACGCGTTGGAAGTCAAACTTAATCTCGCCAACGTGACGGATGAAATCGAAGTCAAACAGGACAAACGTGCGGCGGCCACCGATCCACGTGGCGATGGTTTTTCCAATGTGTTGACGGAAGAGCAATTGGCGATGCTGCCGGACGACCCTGAGGAATTCGAGGCGGCGCTGCGCAGTATGGCGGGGCCAGACGCTCGTTTTCGCGTGAACGGATTTGGAGGCGGCAAATTGCCACCGAAGAATCAGATTCGTGAAATTCGGTTTCGCATGAATCAATGGGCCGCCGAAAATCATGATCCCAGTTTTATCAGCATAGACATCTACACCAAACCGGGCATCAATCAATGGCATGGCAGCGTCAATTTCGGCTTTCGAGATGAATCGTTAAATGCCCGAAATGCGTTTGCGCCGTTTCGCGGGGCTGAGCAGGATCGGCGCTATGGGGTGGAACTCAGCGGCCCGCTTTGGAAAAATCATACCTCGCTATTTTTCAATGCGGACGGCATGAATTCTTACGACGCCAAGACCATCGTCGCAGCCTTGCCGACCGGAAATTTTGCCGACCTAATCCGTCGCCCGGCCCGGCGATTGAATTTGCAAACCCGCATCGAACACGCGCTCAACAAAACGCACACTCTGCGTAGCGAATATCAACGCAACGCCAATCGGCAGAAAAATCAGGGCGTCGGGAATTTCGATCTGGCTGACCGCGCCTTTAATACGGATTCGACCGAACACATCTTTCGCCTATCCGATTCGGGAGCCATCGGGAAAAAGCTCTTCAATGAAATTCGATTCCAAACACTTTGGCGCGAAATCGGCATCACTTCCCTTTCCAATGCGCCAACACTGCGTGTACTGGATGCTTTTACCAGCGGCGGCGCGCAAGTCACCAGCAATAACCGTTTGCGTGAAATCGAAGTAGCCGACAATCTGGATATTTCGCTCTTCAAAAAACACACGATGCGCGCGGGCTTCACATTAGAAACGGGTAAGTACGCAAGCAGCGAGTTGCGCAATCAAAACGGAACGTTCACCTTTGCCAGCCTCGCGGATTTTCGCGCGAATCGTCCATTGCAATATTCACAACGAACCGGCGCACCGGCCATTGATTTCACGCAACATCAATTGGGTTGGTATGCGCAGGACGATTGGCGCGCGGCGAAAAGCCTGACCTTGAGTTTCGGATTACGGCACGAGTTGCAAACGAATCTCCGAGACAAAAACAACTTTGCGCCACGGGCGGGATTTGCCTGGTCTCCGTTCCGCAATGGAAAGACCACGATTCGCGGCGGCGGCGGATTTTTCTATAGCTGGTTTGGCAATACGACGCTTGAGCAAATCCTGCGCGTCAATGGACAGCAAACGGATTTGATCGTTCGCAATCCCGGTTATCCAGATCCGTTTTCCAGCGGCTCGGCGACGATGCTGCCGCCCAGCGTGATTCGCCAGGCAGCCGATTTAAAAATGCCGACGATTCTGCAAGCATCGGTCGGAGTTGAGCGCGAATTGCCAAGGAATTTTCGATTGATGACCAATTACTCGTTTACACGAAGCCTGCATCAATTGCGTGGCATCAACATCAATCAACCGATCCCCGGCCTGGGTCGTCCATTTCCGACGCTCGGCAACATCACACAGGTCGCCTCCATCGCCAATTCATTCGGTCACGCTATGATGGTGAATTTGAATTGGAATCATATGCCGAAACGAATTTTTGCCTCGGCGCAATACCGCTTATCAAAAGTCACCAATGAAACCGACAGCCCATTCAGTCTTCCCGTCAACAGCTATGACTTACGGGCGGAGCGCGGCCCGGCACTGAATGATATTCGACACCTGTTTTTTATGATGGCGAGCTTTCCGGTCTTCAATCAATTCCGACTGGGAACAACGTTCAATTATCTCTCCGCGACGCCCTACAACATTACTACGGGGTTTGATAATAACGGAGATGCCGTCATCAATGATCGTCCTGTAAATCTCACGCGAAACAGTGCGCGCGGCGCTGGACAGGCCAACTTGGGCATTCGATTAGGCTATTCATTTGGCTTTGGCAAGGTCAACGAAACGCAAATGGCTGGCCCACAGGTCCGCATCGTTCGGGCCGGTGGTGACAATGATATGCTGGGGGCCATGCCGGGCGGGGGGCCAAATTTAGCGAACAAACGCTATCGCACAGAATTTTATATTTCGGTCGCTAACGCGTTGAACCATACCAATCGGACAAACTTCATCGGCGTGCAAACGTCGCCATTTTTCGGCCAAGCCACCGCGGCACAATCAGGGCGCAGGATGGAAACAGGAATGCGGTTTAGTTTTTAGAGCAAACAACCTGTTTAGAACCCTAATTTATCTCGCAACTCTTTGACACGATCTCGCGCCACGGTTAGCTCGCTGCGTTTGCCATCCTTGAGGCGTACCACCCATCGCCCGCCAAACCACGAACGCACCTCATCCACAAAATCAGCATTGAGCAAAATCGCGCGATGAATGCGAATGAATGAACTGGGAAACAGTTCTTGTTCGAGTTCGGTGATCGAACGGTCTATGACGTGATTTCCCTCGCCCGTCGCCGCATACGTGAGTTTGTCATGCGCAAAAAAATGCGTGATCTGCGTGAGTTCAATGAACCGCACTCGCTCGCCTACACGCGAGGCAATGCGGGTGGGCGGTTGCAATCGTGACGGCTGCATGGCGGCGGCAAGCTGTTCGACGACTTGCCGAAAGTCAGGCGCAGGTGGCGCAGACGAAAGCCGTTCCAGCTTGTTGAGCGCGCGTTCAAGCTGGAGCCGCTCCACAGGCTTCAATAAATAATCAATTGAATTCACCTCAAAGGCGCGCAGGGCGTATTCATCAAACGCAGTGGTGAAAACGACCACCGGTTGCCAATTCAATCGCGCCAATAATTCAAAGCCACTCATCTCCGGCATTTGAATATCCAGGAACAGCGCATCCAAATTCCCGCGCAAGGATTCGGCGGATAACCGCGCCAATGCGGCGGCGGGGTCGGTTTCCGTTCCGACGACTTCCACTTGTTCAGTTTCCCTCAACAAGCTGGATAACCGCTTGATAGCCAGCGGTTCGTCATCCACCAAAAACACCTTGAGTCGTGCAGCGTCGTTCATGGCCTAATTGCGAGGCAACGTTATAGTTGTGATGAAATAAGAATCCTGGCGCTGGAATTCAAGCGACGCCTGATCTCCAAATAAGGCGTAAAGCCGTGATTGCAAATTATCAATTCCCCGCCCAGCGGGAATTGTTTCGACGGCTAGACCGGGGCCATCGTCCCAGACTTCCAGCTTGACCGAAGCCCCGTCAGCTTTGGCGACAACGCGGATGATGCCGCCTTCACGTCGTTTGGAAATTACGTGCTTGACGCTATTTTCGACCAACGTCTGTAGAGCAAAGGGTGGGACAGCGGTCATTCCGATTTCCGGTGCAACGTCAATCTGGAATTGCAATCGTTCGCCAAAGCGGGCTTTTTCGATTTCCAGATAATCCGTCACGATTTTGACCTCATCGCGCAGCAGCACCGAGTTGCGATGATTGGAATCCAGTGAAAACCGCAGCATCGAAGACAATCGTTCGACCATGCGTTCGGCTTGCACAGGTTCTTCGCGGATCAACGCCGAAATCGAATTCAGCGTATTGAACAAAAAGTGTGGGCGCACCCGCGATTCCAATGAAGAGAGCTGAGCCGCAATCGCCAGCTTACGAGCGCGTTCCTCTTCCAATTGCTTCGTACGTAATTGCAAAGACGTTTCTTCCAACTGCCGCTTCAAAGATTCATAAAGAAAAAACCCGATGCCAAAAATCATGCCAAGCAGCAACGAAAACCATAAACTGCGCGGCAATGAGTTCATCATTTCCTGAAAAGAACTGGCTCCGACCGCCACCAGAATCAAACCTCCTGTGAAGTATCCAATCAACGCGGAAACCAATACTGTCAGAGATAACAGCAACCAATTCAGTGGAAAAACCTGCCGCGAAATTCGTTCGGAGAAAAGGTGAAAGGAATAAAAGAATTCCAGTCCGATGCACGTGGAATACACCAGGGAATGAAAGAAACAGGTCGTCAGCGAAATTCTCAGCTCAGCGGGAATGATCCAATACTTCATCATCGTCGAAGTAATGGTCCCGGCCAAAATCAGAGTCAGGCGCGCGCCCCAACGTTCAGTCAGGCTTTTTCCAAAAACGCAGGGACACGCCATGCTGTGCCCGATATGAGGTTGTGAAATTGTGCTTTCAGCCATAGCGGTAAGGATACGGCGTCAATGCTCGAAACGCCATCGGATTTTCCCCTTCTCAATCCTCGATCAGCGCGCGGGGAGCGACACATTCTGGAGACAACGGTGAAGAAGTATCACGCGATACAAGGCAAACTTCATCGCTTCACAGGTTGCCATCCGAGGCTGTGTGCGCTCCATCGCGTCGCGTCGCAGCCAGGCTGATCGCACAGGCCACGATCATCGCACCGCTTGCAATAGTTGCTCGACGGTGGATTTCAGACCGACATCCAGCCGCACGCATTCTTCAAAATCACGTTTGGCAGCGTCGTGTTGACCTTGTTCCAAATAGGCAATCCCCCGATTCAACCAGGCGCTTGCCATTTGTGAATTCAGCTTGATGGCCTCGTTATAATCGGCAATGGCTTCGGTCAGCTTCCCTACCTGATGCTGTGCGACACCACGATCATTCAACATCGCCGCCTGATTTGGCTTCAATCGGATCGCCACGTCGTAATCGGCGATAGCCGCTTCAAATTGTCGCTTCGCGGACAACACCGTGCCACGATAGTAATAGGCGGCGGCCCCGTCGGGATCAAGTTGAATGGCCTGTGTGAAATCCTCGATGGCCTTTTCCAACTTTCCCTGATTCCGAAACGCGAGACCGCGATTGCACCAGGCTTTTGCGAAGTCCGGGTTCAGCTTAATCGCCTTTGAGTAATCAGCGATGGCCCCGGCGAAATCCTTGGTTGTGCGGCGAACTTCCGCCCGGCTAAAAAGCGCAGAGGCGGAATTCGGGTCGGACGCAACCGCCAAATCGAAATCCGCAATCGCGCGCGTTGTGTCGCCTTTCTCAAGCCACGAGTTGCCGCGTGCGAGATAGGAATTGGCAGTGTCAGCGCGGGATGTTTGCGCCCAGGCCGGAATACAAAAAACGAATGCCAGAAAAAAGAGAAACGTCACAGGTAATGGGTGTTTTGCAAAATTCATGTTGTCTCCTCAGGAAAAGCAAAGCGCCGCTTTGCCTGAGACCATACGGCGGATTTGACTGTTTGGCCTGTGCCATCTGATGAACCGTAGGATTTTGAGATGAACGGTCGAAATACCAGGATGAATGAACGAACTCTGGTGCCTCAGAGATTTTGGAACTCTCCTGCGCTCTGCCCGTAATGCAATCAGAGTGTTCGTCTTTTTCTTTTTGGAGAACAATTATGCCAATTAAATCCATTTTGCTGAGCCTGCTGCTGGCGGGCGCAGCTCTAGCGCAAGCCCCACCGGCAGACAAAACGATTGATGCGGAAAAACGACAGCAAGTCATCGAAGCCGCCATCAAAAAACTCCACGAATCTTATGTCTTTCCTGATGTCGCCAAACAGATGGAGGCCGCCTTGCGGGAACGAATGCAACGGAAGGAATACGATTCCATCACCAGCGCCAGAGCTTTGGCGCGCACGCTGACGGAGCATTTGCAGGCGGTCAGCAAAGACAAACATCTACGCGTACTTTTCACGGGCAATGGCGCACCTGTTCTGGGAGGCAGGCTCAATCCAGAGCAATATCGCGCACTGGCAAGCAAGCGGAATTATGGCTTTGAGAAAGTCGAACGATTGAGCGGCAATATTGGCTACTTGGATTTTCGCGGGTTTGAGAATGCCGAATTGGCGAGCGAAACGGCGGCGGCGGCGATGACTTTTTTAGCCAACACCGATGCGCTGATTATTGATTTGCGGCAAAACGGTGGCGGCGATCCGGCGATGGTCGCATTTATATCGAGCTACTTGTTCGATAAAAAAACGCACCTCAATGACTTATATCTTCGGGCCGAAAATCGCACCGAAGAGTTTTGGACCCGCGAGACCGTTCCAGGTAAAAAGTTTGGTGGTGAAAAGCCGGTCTTTATCCTGACCGCAAAATACACGTTTTCCGGCGCGGAAGAGTTTTCATACAACCTCAAAAATCTGAAACGCGCCACCATCATCGGCGAGGTCACGGGTGGTGGCGCGCATCCAGTCGCACCGCAACGCATCAACGAGGATTTCACCATTGGCGTTCCTTTCGCACGCGCAATCAATCCGATTACCAAAACGAATTGGGAAGGCGTCGGCGTCAAACCGGATGTAGAAGTTCCGGCGGCACAGGCTCTAAAAACGGCTCACCTGGCGGCGCTGAAAGCCGTGCACGCGAACTCGACAGAGGCACAATTAAAAGCACAATTGAGCGATGTGATTGAAAGCACACAACGCGATTTAGAAGCGCTCAAAACTCCGCCATCGGCGACGAAGGCTTCCGTCAACGATGAATCAAGCGTGACGCTGCCAACCACCCCCGCAGGCAAAACATTCGGAGCCTTTCTGGTGGCATTCAATAGCGGCAAGCTGGAAACCATGCGCAAGTTTCATCAGGAGCGCGGCGGCAATCCTGACAATGCGGAGCAAGACCTAAACTTTTATCATCAAAGTGGTGGGTTGAAAATTCACAGCATCAAGCAATCTACCGAAACGCAAATCGAAGTATTGGCCCAAACAAAGAAGGATGAACGATGGGTGAGCTTTACGATGACGGTTGAGGCACAAGCTCCGCACGGCGTTGCGGACCTTCGCGTCAAACCGGCTTCTGCCCCGTCTGAAAAAGTTACGAATTAGAAATCCATCAATCCTAATGCGTGGGCCAGCCTGCATATGACGATCAGAGAATGCGCATCTTTGAGTAAATCCAAATGCGCAATCACATCGCTCAGGCTCGCCCACTGCAAAGCGGAATTACTCAAGTCTCGAGCCTCCACTTCAATCGCAAAGGGGTACACGATTTCAGGCGTCACGCCTGGCGTCGGGAAATAAGCACCGCCCAATTCCCAAATTTGACGAAGGGCAAGACTAAACTCGCGTCGCATCATCTGCGTGAGGAATGGCGGCAGCTCTGCGATATGCGTGACCGCAAATGGAAGACGCCACGCCGGGACCACCGCCAAGCGGGCGCTGGGGGTAAACGTTTGTGCGGCGGGTAAGTCACGATGCTCAAGGCCAATAAAAACGCCCTGCTCCGTCTTCAGAACCGGAATTGCAGTCGCCGTATTTTTGCTGAATTCGCGTGGAGTCACATATTCAAACGGAACTGTTGCTATTGTTTTGCCCGCCGCGTTGCGTTCGATAAAAAGCCCTTGCGTCAACAAAAGGAATTGCGGCGTGGCAGGATTCTCAACCAGCGTGAAAACTTCATTGGCAAGGGGCGAGAGCACCGCCTGTGTTTCCGAACAACTGACTGAATCCTGCTGTTGCGTCAACGTGATCGGTGCACCAATCCACGGGCCAACGGGCCGCGCCAAGGCACGAAACAGGCGATAGAGATTGATTTCCAACCGCGCATCAAACATTCCCCCCACATGACAGGCGCGTAAGGTTTGCCCTGCATCCAATTCGCGCACGGTCCCGGCATCTGTAAAACGCGTGTAGTTTGGCGTGGCCATCGCTAAGCCGGGACACGGTTCGATTTCCACCAGTCGAGCCACCACCTGTTCATTCAAACCACCCGGCGAAGTGAAATACGCCAACGGATCGCCAATCTCACGAATTGCATCGGAGCCAATCCCTGCCCGTTCATGCAGCAACCGCTCGACGACCGCCATCGGCGTTTCATCGCTCTTCACAATGGCGCTGATCGGCTCGGTGATGTAGCCCGAACGCGTCGCACGGTTCAGATTCGGATGATCGGCGCAGGCATTGATAATCGGACGCGGGAAATCTTTTTTGGCGAGAATAAAAAGCTGACCATTGCTTTCAAACCAGGGCAATAAATCCATCGTTTGAGATGCCCGTTCGACCAATTCAAATTGCCGTTGACTGGGTTGATGCAAATAGGATTTGAGCTGTAAAAACTGGGGCGATGCTAAAAGCGATGGCTGGCTTTCCACCAATTCCACGCCCGCCTCAGCCGCAACTTTTTCGCCTGCGATCAAATAATTCGTCGGTGGAAAATGAAGCGGCAGGCCATTCAAATCAAATAATAAAAACCGACCTACGAAGCGATTTTGGACAATCCACGGATTCCACAATGGCATCGAGCAAACAATGCGTAATCCCCGCGCGCGAAAGGCCGCTTCAAATTCGGCTTGCGACAGGTATGTGTACTCTTCCAATAATTCAGCATCCCAATCGGCACGATAATCTTTGCGCAAGATAAATTCTGTCGCTGCACGCAAGGCAACCTCATACCGATTCCAACCGGATTGCGACGAGGCAAGGCGCAAAAATGGAACCGTCGTAGCAGGGTTCACACTGCTACGCCAATCACGCGCAAAACGCTCAAAAAGCGCGGCGGTCGAAAGTCCTTCGACTGCGCCATTGTCCGCTCCATCCTGATTGGGCAACTCCAACCAGACACGTTGTGCCCCCTCAGGGATCACAAAGTCGCGGATAATAATCACGCCCCCGGATTTGAGTTGTGCAACCTGATTGTCAAAAGTATCGAAGACGCGCCGCACATCAAATTGATTAAAGCTCGTCACGTGATGCAACACCGATGAGTTCAAAATTCCATCCAGCGAATTTTCAGGAAAGACCTGTTCAGCAATATCGCCAACCACGTATGACAGATTGGGGCGCTGAAAAGTTTCGTGTGAACGCGCGACTGAAACCGGATTGATGTCTACGCCAACGAGTTCCAACTCGCTGTACAACCGCGCCAGATCAAAAGTTCCGCGCCCGGAACCGCTGCCCATATCGGCGATGCGCCCACGCGTGGGAAAGTAAGCCGTCGTCAATGCCACTTTCTGTTGCATTGAGGCGTCCATGCCCTTGAAATAGGATTCGTAGGCATCGCGCTCGCCGCGATGTTGTTTGGAATAATTGCTCATAGAAGTTAATTCCTGAATCGGCTGAAACCCAAGCTAGGTTCTGGCGTAGGCTTGCATCGCGGCGAGTTGAACTTGCCGAATCGCTACTTGATGCCGGAGCGCAGCCGCCTGGCAATCTTCAAATTCGGGCGAAGCATTCATGATCTGGCCCATTTGATTGCGCGCGATCTTGATCGTAATGGGGCCGTAGTCTGTTTCAATAGTGACGAATTCGCGGCGTAAAATCTCGCGGCGTTCCTCTCGATACCGCACGCCGAGCGTGGTCGTTTCTCGAAAAATCAGAGCGACCAACGGCTCGCGCTTTTCCGGCGCACAAAGCATCGTCAACAACACGCCGGGGCGATTTTTCTTCATCTGAACTGGCGTATAAAAAATATCAAGCGCACCTGCCGTCAGGGCCAATTCCATCAAATGCCCGAAAACTTGGGGATTCAAATCATCCAGGTTTGCTTCAATGACAGTGATCGTGTCTGGCGTTTGATCGGACTCATCTACTTCGCCCAACACAGCGCGCAAGACATTCGGGAATTTTTCGTAAACACGCGCTCCGGCTCCGTACCCGACTTTCTCTACTCGCATCAGTGGCAGCTTCACAAAGTCCTTCGCCAAGGTTGCAATCATTGCTGCGCCTGTCGGTGTGACAAATTCGCCTTCGATGTCTTTGGCATAGATAGGAACGCCACGCAAAATTTCGGTCGTGACCGGGCCGGGAATCGGATAGGCTCCGTCCTCTCCAACAGCCATCCCCGAACCAACGTGCAACGGCGAAGCCACGATTTGCTCAATGCCAATCGCTTCTAAGCCAACGCACATGCCAACAATGCCCACGATTGCATCTATAGCGCCGACATCCTGCAACTGAACGGATTGCATTTCGAGGCCGTGAATTTTAGCTTGAGCTTCACCAAGACGCTGAAAAATAGCTGTCGCCTTTTGCTTGATCGGATGACTGAGAGACGAGGTTTCGATCAATTGCTGAATGCTCGAAAGCGAGCGAAGCGATTTCTGTGCGGTGGTCACGGCGACCTTGAACCTGACGGCGTTGATGCCTCCGTGAGTTATGCGATCCAAACTCAATTCATAACCTTCGAGATCAAGCTTTGCCAACGCCTCTGTCAGGTCTTCAAGCCTCAAGCCCAAATCCAGCAACGCGCCAATTGCCATGTCGCCGCTGATGCCTGCAAAACAATCCAGATAGAGGGTCTTCATAATTTATGGCTCAATTTGAATCGGAGTTTTGACCGGCAACAGGTCAAACAATTCTTTGATGTCGTTGTTTTCCAACGCCACGCAACCAAGCGTCCAGTCATTAGAATTACCACCACCGTGAATGAAGATGTCGCCGCCGAGTTTCGTGTTTTGCGGCGGCTTTGTTTGCGCGGTGATCGCCGCAACAATGGCGTCGTACTGCGCCCGCGAGATCAATTTGCGCTGCAAGCCGGATTGCGCGTCGCTGATATTGGGGTAACTCACGCCCAGTGAAAGGTAATAATTGCTCTTCGGATTTTTGTGCGTCAGGTAATAATCACCTTCCGGCGTCGCGCCATCGCCTTGTTTCACCTTCGTGCCAGTAGGGTTAAAGCCGAGCGCGATTTTGTACGTCTTCAGTAACTTCGATTTGTCGTTGTAAAGATACAACTTGCGCTCCGCTTTTTTGACGACGAGTTTGTACGATGTGGCAGGCTCAATATGCTCAGTGCCAACCTCATCCGCGTTGCCAGCTTCTTTCAATTCCCGCTGGATTTTTTTCATGACCCTTTCGTCAATCGGATCGTAATAATTGGACAGAAATAGCACGGAAATGCCGCACAGAATCAATGCGGGAACAAAGTTCGTGAGGAATTTACGATTCATCTTTCTGCCCCTGCCGCTGATGACATCCATTGTTGCAGCGCCTCGGCAATCCCCTGCCCGTTCTTGAGGCAATCGCCGATGGAAATTCCGTGCAGGTAATTTCCGGCGAGGTGCAAGCCCGGACGTTTTGCCAATGCCGATTCGATAGCAACAACGCGCGCCGCGTGTCCCAAATTGTATTGCGGAATCGCCCGTTGCCAGCGCGAAATTGGCAAACGACGCGGCTCGCCTGTAATGCCCAGTACTGACTTCAAATCCTGATGCACGATGCGCGTCAATTCATCGTCGCTCAATTGCACCGCCGTGCGATCTGTTTCGCCACCGATGAAGTTGTTCGTAAGCACAAACCCGTCAGGCGCGCGGTTCACAAACAACGACGAATTCCAAATGCTGCCGAGTGTGCGCAAGCCTTGCCCGCGCGGTGCAAGAAACCCGAAGCCATCAAACGGATGCGCGACCTGTTCCCGCCGATACGCCAGCGGAACCGCAGCAATCGTGGTGTAAGGGATTGCTCTCAACAACGGCGTAAGCTCCGGCGCGACCGCTTGCAATAACTGCGCGGCGACCTGCGACGGTGTGGCAATCACCAACGAAGTCGCTTCGACGGTTTGCGTTTGCTGACTATGCTCAAAGGTAACTTGATATTTGGCACCCGCATTTTGCGCAATGCTGACGACGTTGGCAGAGGTCAGCACCCCCTCGCCCAAAGCCTTTGCCAGTGCCTCCGTCAACGTTTGCAAGCCGCGATCAAACGAGCACAGTCGGTAGGCACGCAACGAGCGTTTCGGCGGCTCCGCTTTTGCCTTCGCCGCGCGCATCGCTTTGATTCCGCCTTTGACCAGACTGCCCGCGCTTGCTTCCAATTCAGCGAGACGGGCAAAGCTGGCTTGCACGCTCAGGTGCTCAGGATCGCCAGCGTACACCCCCGAAACAAACGGCGCGACCAGCCGCTCCAGGATTTCATTGCCCAATCTGCGCCGCACAAACGAAGCCAGACTTTCTTCGCCGGGATCGCGCCGCCCAGCAATGAACGGCTCTCGCAACAAACGCAACTTTCCGCGCGTCGAAAGCAATTTGGTCGAAATCAAAGCTGGAGGACTCATCGGCACGGGATGTAGCGCCTGCTGCCAGTACACATACGCCGGCGCTTTCGGATTCGCGGTGAGCAACTGCCCGTGGAGTTGCAAATCATCCACCAAGTCGAGCAACTCGTGCGTGCCGCGCAAACTGTTCGGCCCACGTTCCAGCCAGAATCCATCCGCATCAAAGGATTGAATCACACCGCCCACCCGGTCGCTGCTTTCGAGCAACAACACGTTGCTCCCCGCTTTTTTCAGGTAGTACGCAGTGGCAAGACCAGAAATGCCTGCGCCGATAATGATGGAATCAAAAGTCATTTTAATGTTAAGGATTTCCGTGCAGGATTTGGAGAATCAAGAATCATAGTAGCTTTGCCAATAATTGCGGCATGCGCAATTGATCCCCAATAACGACTATCCATACTGTTGTCGCGGCAATCTCCCATCACAAAATATTGTCCAGGTAATATTTGATACGGCGAAGTGGTGGCATATTTAGCCATTTGATCATTGGAGTCGCCGCTCTCCCAATTCGCTGACGTGTAATACACGCGGTAGCCACCTTCACCTTCTTCAGCCAATTCTTTAAAGGCTTTGCCTGGCGCATTTGGATTTTGCGGAAATTCGACTTTAACTCGTCTTTCGGCTAACTCAGCATTGTTGATGAATACTTTTTTCCCACGTGTTTGAATTACTTCTCCTGGCAAGCCAATCACACGCATCAGATAAAGTATCGCAGGCTCTTTCGGAGATTTAAAAACAACCAAATCTCCACGTTTGATTTCTCCGGCAACATCAGCAACCGCGACTTTTTCGCCAACAAGTATCGTGTTTGCCATTGACGCGACGGGGAGGGTGACGGTTCGTGCTTCCGACAAAAATGTTCGTGCGACAATGACACCTACCAAAACAAACAAAATCAAAGCGCCAAACAAGATTATTTTCTTCATCACGACCTCGCTCTCTCACTCACCAAATCTGCCAATGCGCTGATGAACCGTGCGTCGGTATTGAACGCAGGCACGCGGCGATAGTGTTTCAGGCCAATTTCTTCGGCGACGTTTTTGTACAGAATGTCCAATTCGTACAACGTCTCGATATGCTCCGAGACAAAGCTGATCGGGATCATCAACAACTGCTCGACGCCTTGCGCGCGCAGCTCACGAATCTTTTGTTCGGTTGAAGGCTCCAACCATTTCACTGGGCCGACCTTGCTCTGAAAACTCAAATGCGTGGGATAGGCATCGCCAAGCGCCGCCGAGACCAAACGCACTGTTTCTTCGGTGTGTCGCAAATACGGGTCGCCGCGTTCGATGTAACTCTGCGGCACGCTGTGAGCACTGAAAAGCAAATGTACTATTTGCGGATCAGGAAAATTGGCAATCTCGGCCTTGATTTGCTCAGCGAGGGCGTTGATGTACGGCGGGTAATCGTACCATCGCGTAATATAGCGGCGACGAATATTGCGCCATTTACTTCTGCCTTGCAGCAAGCCAATGAATTCTTTGAGGCTTGATCCAGTAGTCGAGACCGAAAACTGCGGATACAACGGCAAGACGATTAATTCCGTGATGCCATCCTGCTCGATGCGATGCAAAGCTTCGTTGGTGAATGGATGCCAGTATCGCATCCCGACGTAGACTTTGGCTTCGATGCCACGCGCCTGCAATTCCAATTGCAACGCTTTGGCTTGCTCATCCGTGATGCGTCGCAGCGGCGAACCACCGCCAATGAGCGCATAATACGCCGACGACTTCTTCGCCCGCGTGGTCGAAATCAACCACGCCAGAGGCTTCTGCATAAACCGCGCAGGCAAGCGGATGATTTCCGGGTCCGAAAACAAGTTGTACAGAAACGGGCGCACATCCGCCAACGTTTCCGGGCCACCAAGATTGAAGAGAAGTATGCCAAGGCTCATAGTGTTTTCTTAGCCACATATTCACACAGAGTTACACAGATTATGCTGAATTTCCTCAAAGCCCATCTGCGTAATCTGTGGCTAATTCAATTTCAAAGGCACTGGATTTTTTGGATCGCTGTAATCGTAAAAACCGCGTCCCGATTTACGTCCAAGCATTCCCGCTTGCACCATTCGTTTCAGCAATGGTGGTGCGGCAAAACGCTTTTCCTTGAATTCGTCAAACATAATGTTCGCAATGTACATCGTCGTGTCCAAGCCAACAAAATCCGACAACGTCAGTGGCCCCATCGGATAGCCGCAGCCGAGTTTCATCGCATTATCAATATCCACGGTCGAGGCCAAACCTTCTTCATACACGCGAATCGCGTCCAGCATATACGGCACCAGCAAGCGGTTCACAATGAAACCCGTCTTGTCGCTCGTCTGCACAACCGTTTTGCCCATTGCCGTGCCGAGCGCGCAGGCTTCGGCATAGGCTTCGTCGTCGGTCACAATCGTGCGTACCACTTCAACCAGCTTCATCATCGGAACAGGATTGAAGAAGTGCATCCCGACAAAGCGGCGTTGCCGTTCGGGCGTGGTCGCGGTCATCATTTCTGTGATTGAAAGTGATGATGTGTTGGAAGCAAAGATGGTGTGATCGGCACAAAGGCTATCCAGTTTGGCGTACGTTTCGCGTTTGATGTCGAGGTTTTCGATAATCGCTTCGATGATGATGTCACTCTCGGCCAAGTCCTCCATCCTCGTGGTGCCATTCAATCGCGCGAGGGTCGCGGCTTTGGCTTCAGCACTCAGCGTTCCTTTTTCCACAAATCGGCTGAGCGATTTCTCAACCCCGCTCAATCCTTTGTGCAATGCGGCTTCGTTCACTTCCAGCACTTTCACTTCAAATCCGCTAACCGCCGCCACCTGCGCAATACCTGATCCCATCAGGCCCGCGCCAAGAACTCCAATTTTATTGATGGACATAAAAGGTTCCTTTACTTTTGCCAAATAAAAGGGCGCAGTTGATACGCCCGAAAATAACAATAGCTCACGACGAGCAAACAAATTGCGAGAACGATGATTTCCTTCCCTGTTTTCAATTTTCGCTCCGGCCCAAGATACGGAAGGATCATCGCTAAAATCGCGCCCGTAAGCAACCCACCCACGTGTCCCCAATTGTCGACAAAATGCAGGGGCAATTTGAAACGTTGGCTGAAGGATTTGCCGAAGTTGCTCACGATCCCAAATGCCAGGTTCAGCGCGACAACGATCCAGACGCTTTTGGTAAAGGCCCGACGAAATGCGGCGGGCAATTCATGGCGGTATTTGTACCCGACGACCAGTAACACGCCGAACAACCCAAACAAAGCCCCGGAAGAGCCAGCCACAGGAGCGTCAAGGCGGTTGATTCGCGCGCCGAGTAAACTGCCCGCAATCCCGCCCATTCCCGCCAGCAAATACAGTAGCGCGAATCGCGCAGAGCCAAACAATCGCTCGATAATTGGCCCGACAATCCAGAGCGCATACGCATTTGCGATCAAATGCAACAACCCGATGTGCAAAAAAATTGGCGTCACAAGACGAAACCACTGTCGTTGTTGTAACACCCAGTGATTCGTCTTCGCCCCAAAGTTTAGCAGTGTAGCGTGATCGGTTCCTGAGACCAGTGTCCACCGCCAGGGCAATAAACTGGTCTTGAGCATCAACCCAAAGAGCAACACGTTGAAGGCCAAGATGGCATACGCCAACCAGACCCGACGCGCATAAAAAGCCTCGTGGAATTGTTCGTGCGGGGGAAGTTCAGAATTCACGATTGTGGCAAACGATCAATTTTGGCGGCAAGGATGAAATCGCTTTCGTGCAAACCATCAATCTTGTGCGTCCAGATGGTGATTTCGACGCGCCCCCAGGCCAGGTAAATATCGGGATGATGATCTTGCGCCTCGGCAATTTCGCCAACCTGATTGGTAAAGGCCAGGGCGGAGCGGAAGTCAGGAAACTTAAATTCTTTGCGCAAATGATGCTCCGCGATCACTTCCCAATCACTATCAAGCGACGTCAGCAGGTTGGCAATTTCCGCGCTGCCCAGTGGTGGAATCCCGCCGCGACACGGCACACAGGTTTTTGTAGCTAGGTCAGACATATTGGTTCCTTTCGGGGTTCAAGCACAGCGGTTATATCATCGCTATTTGTACGGCTTCAAGCAATTGACTTTGCAGGTTGTGACGCATAACGTACGTGGCATCACAGTCCAAACTCATTCAGGAGGCTAACGATGCAACGAACAAGAACAAGCACCAAACAAGTTTACGACGCCATCGTGGTCGGTTCCGGCGCGACAGGCGGTTATGCAGCCAAGGCCTTGACCGAACGCGGGATGAAAGTCCTTGTGCTGGAAGCCGGGCGCGACATTGATCCGATGAAAGATTTCACGGAGCATCATTTTCCCTATGATTTGAAATATCGCGGCCTTGCTTCGGGTGGCCCTAATTCCAAATTTGCACCGCGCCAACCAATTCAAAGCCGTTGTTATGCGGCCAACGAATACGGCGCGCATTTGTTTGTTGATGATCTCGACAATCCATACACAACGCCAGATGACAAGCCGTTCTGGTGGATTCGCGGACGTCAGGTGGGCGGACGTTCATTGACGTGGGGGCGCCAGTCATATCGCCTCTCAGATTATGAATTCAAAGCAGCGGAACGCGATGGCTTTGGTCAATCCTGGCCGATTGGCTACAAAGATTTGGAGCCATATTATGACGAGGTAGAAAACTTCGTAGGCATCAGCGGTTCGTATGAAAACCTGCCGCAATTACCAGACAGCAAATTTCTGCCCGCGATGAAAATGACCTGCGGCGAACATCTGCTGAAAAAAGGCGTCGAGAGTAATTTCAAAAATCGCAAAGTCATTATTGGACGTGCAGCCATTTTGACGCAAAAACATCAGGGCCGGGCGGCGTGCCACTGGTGCGGTCATTGTGATCGCGGCTGCACCACAGCTTCGTATTACAGCAGTCCCGGCTCAACCTTGCCTGCCGCTGCAAAAACAGGCCGCATGACATTGCGCCCGCATTCGGTCGTGCGCGAAATCCTGATTGACACGAACACCGGCAAGGCCAAAGGCGTTCGTGTCATTGACCAGCGCACCAAGCAGGACATTGAGTTTTTATCGAAAGTCGTAGTGCTGTGCGCTTCAACGCTGGAATCCACGCGAATCCTGCTGAACACCAAACCGCGCCAGCATCCAAACGGCCTCGGCAACGCGAATGACGTGCTGGGACGTTACGTGATGGATCACGTTTTTCCGATTGGCGTCAGTGGCATCGTGCCGCAATTGCGTGGTCAGGAATACGATTTTTCAGATGGCCGTGCCAATGGTATTTATGTTCCAAAGTTCCGCAACGTCTTCGACAAACACCCCAATTTTATTCGCGGCTATGGAATGCAGGGTGGCGTGAGAATGGGCTACAACTATGCGCGAGCCAAGAATCAGCAAGGCTTCGGCGCGGAGTTCAAGAAGCAGGTGCGTGAAGCTCCTGAAGAATTATTTTTCAGCCTGAACTGCTGGGGCGAAATGTTACCGCGCCCGGAAAATCGTGTCACCATTCATCCCACCAAAGTGGACAAGTGGGGCATCCCCGTTTTGCACATTGAAGCGAAACACGGCGACAACGAACGCGCGATGATGAAGGACATGTTGGAAACCACCAGCGAAATGGTCGAGGCCGCAGGCTTTAGGATCACCTCACAAAACACCGAAGCGGCTCCTCCCGGTTTTTGCATTCACGAAACCGGCACGGCGCGGATGGGGACGGATAAAAAAACCTCGGTACTCAACCAATGGAATCAAGTCTGGGATGTCAGCAACGTCTTCGTCACCGATGGCGCGTGCTTCACTTCGCAGGGCTGTCAGAATCCGACCCTGACGATGATGGCGATTACGCTCAGGGCGTGTGATTGGCTGACCGAAGAGGCAAAGAAAGGAAACCTCTAATTCCCATTTATCATTAGCCATTTGAAGGTACGCGAACGCATCGGCATCACGCGTACCTTTCTTTTTATGCAAATCGCCATCGTTGGATTCGGGATCACCGGAGCCGCCTTAGCCGTCCTTCTCAGTCGGCGCGGCCTCCGGGTGCAATTGTTTGAGCAAGCGCCGAACGTGGGGCCGGTCGGTGCGGGCATCTTGCTGCAGCCCGCCGGGCAAGAGGTATTAGCGGCACTGGGCTTGTTGGATTCAGCGTTACAACAAGCCGAACGCATTGCTGAAGTTCGCGTGCGCACGCATCGCCATCATCCACTCGTGCGGATTCGGTACGACGAATGGCAGGCGGGACAATGCGCGTATGGGCTGCATCGCGGCAGGCTTTTTGAAGTCCTGCGGCAAGCATTGGATGATCGCGTTCAAGTCCACCTCAACACGCGCGTCAAAAGATGCCTGACGTGCAATGCCAATGCAATCATTATGGATGCTCAAGGCAATGAACATGGGCCTTTCGATTGGGTCTTTGGTTGCGATGGCGGAGGCTCGACGTTGCGGCGAAACAGCGCATTACCATTTCACGAATATCGCTACTCCTGCGGCGCGCTCTGGCATATCGGCCACACGAATCGCGTGCGCGGGCAGTTGTTTCAAGTAACGAAAGGTACGCAACGTTTGTGCGGATTGCTGCCGACGGGTGACGGCGAATGCTCGTTTTTCTGGGGCGCAACAGCAGACGAAGTGGCAGCGATTCGTGCCGATTTTACAGGCTGGAAAACTGAAGCCTTACGACTCTTTCCTGAAAGCGGTGACATTCTGCACGCGTTGCAATCGCCTGATGAGTTGATTTTCACAACCTGGAGACATTTATCATTACCACAGGTTGTCAGCGGGCGATTGTTATTGTTAGGAGATGCTGCGTTCGCCAGTTCGCCACACCTGGGGCAAGGTGTGAACCTCGGATTGCTGGACGCGTGGATGTACGATCAGGCATTGGCAAGCACGAATGATTTGTCGGCGGCGGCAGAACAGTACGCACAAATACGCCAACAACAACGGCGATTTTATGCCCATCTGACCTACCTGCTTTCCCCGTTCTTTCAATCCACGATCAAAGGATGGGGGACATTGCGCGACATCGGATTACCGCTTCTGTGCGCAACGCCGCCATTTCGACGGCAAATGGTTTCAGTGCTGACTGGCTTGCGCAAAAACTGGTGGGGCGGGACAATGAAGCTATGACCTCTTTTGCAGACAAAGTACAACGATTGCCACACCTCGGCGTCGGACTCTCCGGTGAATTCAATATCGCCGCCAAGGGCATTGATGTTAGTTGGCTGAAAGCGGCGTATCCCGACCTCGTGCATTTTTACGAATATGGCGGCGATCTTGAACGTGGACTGGACGAAGGCGTGCGACGATGGGCTGCGGCAGGGCAACCGACAACGTATCACTTTCTTGACATCAACCTCGAAGAACTACTTGACCTGGACTCACACTGGATCGCGCGGACCAAAGTTTTAGCCCATGAAATCAACGCCGCGTGGTTGTGTGGTGATGCGGGCCGCTGGCATTTCGGGTTGCGCGAACGCGGACACGGAATGTTGATGCCGCCGATTCTGTGCCAGGAATCCGCGTTCGAAACCGCTGTGAGCATTCAGCAGATCGAAACGGAAACAGGATTGTGCGTATTACCGGAAAATCCTCCCGCTGTGATTTATCTGGGCGATTTACATATTCTGGATTATTTCGCACTGGTGACGGACAAGGCCGATTGTGGCTTGCTATTGGATTGCGCACATTTGGCGATCTTCCAACAAACACGCGGGCTAACGCCCTTGACGGCGCTTGATAACTTCCCGCTCGAACGCGTAGTCGAAATGCACGTGGCGGGCGGGACATTGACTGAGGTGGATGGTTACAGCTACATCGAAGACGATCATTCACCCGAACCGCTGGCCGCCACGTGGGAGATTTTGGAGTACGTGATTCCGCGCGCGAAAAATCTGAAAGCCATCGTCTTTGAATGCGAACACAACGCGCCGGAAGCGTGTCTGGACGTGTTTGCCAAACTCAACACGCTCTTCCCCGCCAATCGCCACGAAGGGGTCACCGCTTCATGAGTCATCACACCTTGCAAAAGCTGATGGTGCGAATGCTCTTTGACGAAGCGTTTGTTGCTGCCGTCCACACCGCCCCTGATCAAATGCTTGCCAACCTCGATTTGACGCAAGCTGAGCGCGCGCAACTGCTCGCCGTAGATCAGCGCGCCTGGCGCTACGATGCACTACGCCGCAAACGTACGCTGCGTACCTTGGTCGAGGAATTCAAAATCTCGACAACCATCGCACTCGCCGAAACCCGGTCGCTCGCCTCGCTTGAGCAATTCTTTTCCAGTCCATTTTTTCACAACGCGGTACAAGCACGCGGATCACTCGGCTTATCATTTGCCGAGTTTTTGCAGGATGGTTGCAAACAAGCAATCTGGAGCGCGCCACCATTGCCGGACATCATTCGACTCGAAAGCGCCTTGGCAAATTGTCGGAGAAATCTTGCGCACGAAGGCGAATATCTGGTTGGCGAGCTGCCCGCGACAATCAGTGATCGTACACGGGTCAGACTCGCACCCGGCTTTGGTGTGGGCGGTTATCAAGCCAACATCATTGCGACCATTCAGCAGGTTGAGCAATATTTGTTTGAAGTCAGCCTGATGCCCGCAATGGCGTTGTGCGATGATGCGCCGCGCTTGCCGAAATTGGTTGAAGTCGAACCGAAGCACAAAACCTGGCTGCTTTTCAGCCCTGGTGCGACGGGAATTTCATTGACTGAAATAGACAAAGCCACCTATCTGGTTTTATATGAAGCGCGCCGCACGGTAGAAATAAAAAACCTGCTCGCCCGCGCGCAGTCTTCCGGCGTCAATCCACGTCGCGCGCAGGAAGTGCTGTCGGAATGGTTGGAAGCGGGTGGATTGATGATTGTTTCTTGAAATCAATTTTCCAGTTTTTTGTCATGATTTATTGACCCCATGCCCCTGTCTCTCCGCTGGATATTACTGCTCGCCTTTCTGCTTCGTAGCACGATTTTTGGTGCGGCGTATTTTTCCCTGCGGGATTCCACCACATTTTATGCCAAAGACACCTGGTCGTATTTGCAACCGACCATCGAGTGGTTGCAGGTTGGCACGTATACAACTCACGGCGAGCCAGAGTTATTTCGGACGCCCGGCTACGCGGTATTCCTGGGCTTTGGCCTTCAGTTTGGTCAGGTGGAACTCATCACCATTCTCTTACAAATTCTGCTCAGTTGCCTGACCACGTATCTGATTTATCGCCTTGCACTGGAAATGCTCAATGATGAGCGGCCCGCATTGTGGAGCGCGTTAGCTTACAGCCTGGAGTCACTCAGCATCATTGCCTGTAGCTGGTTGCTGAGCGAAACGTTGTACGTGGCCTTACTGGCAATCGCGTTATTTGCCTTGTTGCGCTTCCTCAACGGTCGCAGCTACTTTCAGCTTATCCTGGCTACATTGTCGTTCACTGCGGCGGTCTATGTGCGTCCGATTGGGTATTTTTTGCCGCTCGTTCTCACGATTGCGATGCTGCTCTGGAGTGTTGCCAAACGTGATTGGCAACTCGTTAAGCCTGCCTTATTACTGTGCATGCTGTCATTCGTATTGCTGGGGGCGTGGCAAATCAGAAACTATCGGCAAACAGGCTACACGGGCTTTTCCGTCGCCATGACGTATAACTTATATTTTCATCAAATCGCCACCATTGAAGCCCACCAGCAACGGCGTCCGTTTTATGAAGTGCTGGACGAAATCGGGTTTTACGACCACGAAAAATATCTGGCGAAGCATCCCGAACAGCGAAGTTGGACCCTGGCTGAACGCTATGAATTCATGCAGCGCGAGGGATTATCAGCCGTCTGGCGCGCGCCTCGCATCTTTACTCAAAGTTACTTGCGCGGTTTGGCAATCGCCTTGTTCGATCCTGGTGCTGTCGAATATTCACGGTTGTTCCGCCGGTATCCGCGTTCGGGTCGTTTGCTGAATACAATGGTGGGCGAAGGGGTCACAGCAGTTGTTTACAACATTATCACCCAACAGCCCTGGCTATTTGCCCTCTCTGCAATTCTCGGCCTGTGGTTGATTCTCCTCTACGCATTAGCCTTGTTAGGGTTGCATCGTCAGCCATTTAGTTTGCCGTTGTTCCTGCTCCTCACAACTGCGATTTATCATCTGGCTTTGTCAGGCGGAACCTGGGCTTCGGGGCGCTTTCGGATGCCGCTGATGATGGTCGTTTGCATTCTGGCAGGCACAGGTTTTTCAAAAGCAATCCCCAAACTGACCCAAAGAATTGCAAACAGATTGCACCACAATCGCTAAAGGTTCCTGCTCGATTTTTATCACGCCATTCAAGTATCTGCCTCACCTTTTTTCTGGAGGGTTTGTGACAGGTTTACCATCGTGATCTCATCAGAAAAACACCGCATTCCTGAATTCTAACCCGGCAAGCTAAGAAAGGGAGTTTCACCGTGGTTATTAGGAATTCAGGAATGTCTTGGTCAATTGTACGCGAGAGGGTTCAGTGTTGGATTTGCATGATGCTTCTTCTCACGGCTGCGATGGCACAGGCGTCACCGCGCACCACGCAAGCGACCGATTCCAATCAAAAATACCGCATCAAGATTGGCGATAAGCTGAGTATCAAATTCCTGCATCACCCGGAATTGAGCGAGAACTCGCTCGTCGTTCGCCCAGACGGTTTCATCAGCTTGCAAATCATCGGCGATGAGAAGCTGGAAGGGTTGACAGTTGAGGAAGCCAAAGCGCGCCTGGAAAAAGCGTATGCCGAGATTTTGTTGCGGCCCGAAATCACGGTCATGTTGCTTGAATTTATTCCGCAGCGATACTTCGTCAGCGGGCAAGTAAACAAACCGGGCAGTTTTGAATTGCGAGCAGGAAACACGTTGTTACAAGCGATTTCACTCGCTGGCGGATTCACCTCACAAGCGCATCGCAGCACGGTGATTCACGCGCGCCCAACTGGCAATAAACAATTAAAGCTGACCGTGATTGATGTCACCAAACTGTTCAAGTCAAGCAAGCAGGGGGCGGAAATTGAATTACAAGATGGTGATTACATTTTCGTCCCGGACTCAAAGCTGAGCAAGATGGCGCGCATTGTGGAAGCCTTTCGATTTGCCGTCCCCGGCTACGGGTTACAGTTTTAAGGCTGACGCCTGAAGTTGATTTATCTTTCTGAGGAGTTGCCGTGAAAAGTTCAAGCATAGATATGATTCATGACTGGTGGCTGGGGATCGTCGCCCATAAGTGGATCATGGTTGCGATTTTCTTAACCATCGTTGGGGTGGGGATGACGGTCACTTTGCTACAGGAACCAACCTTTGAATCCACCAGCAAAATCATCGTTTCGCGGGATCGTATTGATCCTCGCATCACGGCGTCTGATCGCAGCGTCGAAATGGAACGCCCCGACATCAGCGACGAAGAATTCAATTCTGAGTTGGAAATTTTGCAAAGTCGTCAGGTGATTGAAGCAGTCGTCAAGGAACTGAAGATGGAAAGCGTCGCCAGCAGTACCGGATGGCGCAAACAGGCATCCGACTGGTTCAAGAAAATACGCGGGACAACAGACCAAGCGCCGCCGCCGCAACAAGTGCAAATCGAACAAGCTATCCAAAAACTTCGCGCCAATCTGGAGGTCGTCCCCGCTAAAAAATCGCGCGTGATTAGCGTCACGTATCGGGCTTCAAGTCCCGAAAGCGCCGCCCGCGTGCTGGACACACTCTTTCGGAAATATACCGACCATCAACTCAACCTCCGTCAACAGGCCGAAGCGGCGCACGTCTTCAATGCACAAACGAGTAATTTCAATCGCAAATTGCTTGAATCAACCGATGCCATCAAACGGTTCGATCAGGCCAATAATGTTACCAATGTCCCAGCCCAAAAGGATTGGTTACTCAAGCAATATTACGAGGCGCGCAATCAAATGGAATCCGCTCGCGCGGGGATTCAGGAAGGCGAACAGCGCGTGCAAACGCTCCAGGGACAACTGGCCTCACAACCCGCATTGATCGAAAGCGAAAAGAAAACGGTCTACGTTCAGGCCCTCGACAAAATGAAAGAAGAGTTGATGACGTTGGAGCTGCAACAGTCACAATATCGGCAAAAATATAAACCCGATTATCGCCTCGTGCGCGAAACAGAACAGCGCATCACGCAACTCCGCGATTTGATAAAACGCGAAGAAAACGCCCCGCCTTCGGAACGCACCACATCACTTAACGAAGTGCATCGTCGCCTGACCAATGATTTGTTGGAAGCGCAAACCAATCTGAAAGGGCTGCGGGAACGCGAAAAAACCAGCGCCGCATTGGTCGCTCAATATCAGTCGCAATTGTCCAAATTAGATGTTCTCGGTTTCGAGAAACAGGAACTCGAACGCGTCCGAAATCTGAATGAAGAAGCGTATTTGCTCTATCAAAAAAAGGCTCGTGAAGCCGAAATCGTTTCGCTTCTGAATCGGGAAAAAGTTGTCAACATCAATCTGGTTGAGGCTGCCGCGATCAATCATCAACCCGTGAATCCCAAGCCGCTTTTGAATCTGGTGGTGTTGACGTTCATCGGCGTGCTGGCAGCAATCGCCGCGGCCACCGCGCTGGAAAGTCTGAATCCAAAGGTCAGAAGCACTCAGGCGTTAGAGCAGGATTTCGGCATCAACGTTCTAGCTTCAATTCCTGACATCGAACAATTTCGTGTCGAAAATCGGCATGTCAATTAAATGTAATGGCAGCGGAGACGAAACATGAAAGCGAATTCATTCCCATTCACCTTGCCGGAGTATAGCGACGAAGACCTGGACGCGCTGTTGGCAAATGTTCAGCCGGTCCTGCCAGTTCTGCGGGCGAGCGTCCCGGCGGCGGATGAGTTTTTCCTTTTTCTGGAATTGGATGACGAGGTTACGATTGAGTGGAATCAACCAATCGCACAGGAGTCCAAATCAACACGCACCTTGCTCAAGGCGGTCCCGGATCAAATGACAACACAGCATCTCTCATCGGAAACCCTTTTGCTCCCGGCGCAAAACTCGACGCCCAAATCGCCCAGGACTGTCCAGCCCACACAACAAAACGTGGTGCCATTCCCAACCAAACGCACAGCGACGGAGACCGACGAAAGGCACAGCGTTCCAGCCATCAGCCCAACCAAAATCCCTGCGACACCGATTGCCTCTCGCGTCGAACTGCCCTCGGCCTGGAGCAACGAATTGCGCGCGCTGAGCAGCACAATTCTCGTCGCAGCCAAAACGCAAAATCAGCGTTCTTTTCTGGTCTGCGATGTAACGCCTGGAGCAGGCGCAAATGTCATTTGTCGTGGCCTAAGCCAACTACTGGCAAGCGCCTGGAAGTTGGATGTTTTGTATTGCGGTCTGGGAAGCCAGGGAATAAGTGCGGAGGGAACAGCTCCATCTAAGTCAAACACGGCGATTGAACGCCAGGAGCCGCTGTATCTGCGCCTGACAGGGCAACCAAACTTGCAGGAAATGACGACCAGTCATGGCGATCTGGCGCTGGCAGACTTACTGATTCGTTACGATCTGCAAACCCTCGTTTCACAACTTAAACAAGAATTTGACCTGCTATTTTTTGAAGCTCCGCCGCTCAGCTCTCATCACGAGGTTGACTTACTGGCCGCACAAGTTGACAGCGTCATCCTGGTGGTCCGCCCTGGAGTAACCTCAAAAGCTGAGGTGCAAAAAGTGCAGGCCCGTTTGGAAAGAGTGAAAGCGAATATTCTGGGCGTAGTGTTTCATCAACCAACTAAGAAATGGCCGCGCCTCTTTTAATCTCTCAATAGAATTTACAGAGCTTAGACAGATATGACTTCATCGCTTAGAACCTCACTCACACTGACTCACCGATTGCTTGATATAGCAATTATCTGCGCAGCGTTTCTGTTCTCGGCTGAATCGCTGGGAGCGAATGCGCTACAGGATTTATTAAGCGGAATCCGAACCTATCAATTCAATGTGGGATTGGGCATCGCGCTGTTGCTGATTGGATGGCAAGTGTCGTTGTCCTCGCTCTGGTTTTATCGGTCGAAGCGGTTGAGCCAATGGCAGGAGGAATGTGGCGATGTCATCAAAGCGGCCAGCCTTTGCACGCTGGTGCTGGCCGCTGTCGTTCCGGTGGTCGAATGGTATTGGGTTTCGCGCAGTGTCTTGATCGGTTTTTGGATCAGCACGAGCACCTGGTTATTCACGCTGCGCTTGCTTAAGCGATTGGTCCTCCGTGAATTTCGCAAGCGTGGGCGTAACATTCGACGCGTCGTGATTGTGGGAACGGGACCGAGGGCGCAACAAATGGCAACCCTGCTCGAAAGCCATCCAGAATTAGGCTATCAACTGATTGGCTTCGTGGATGACGTACCCGCTAAAAACGTGTTGGGACCGTTGTCAAAGATGGCGCAGATTCTGACCGACAACATCATTGACGAGATGATGATCGCGTTGCCGATTCGCACCTTTTACGAAGAGATGGCAACCATTGCGCGCATTGCCGAAGAACAAGGCGTTACCGTGCGCGTGCATTCCGATTTATTCAACCTTCGATTGGCGCGAGTAGTCGCCGAACAATTGGATGAACTCCCAGTGGTTTCTTTATACACCGGCCCGCGCGGAAATTGGGAACAAGGGTTGAAAAGAATGATTGATATTATCGCTTCGGGGACCTTGTTAATCCTGCTCTCCCCTCTGCTCCTGCTCATTGCCGCCATCATCAAGATTACGTCTCCTGGTCCGGCAATCTTCTCGCAGGCGCGATTAGGGTACAACAAGCGTCGCTTCAAAATGTTCAAGTTTCGGACGATGGTCGTAGACGCCGAACAGCGTCAAGCCGAATTGGAACAAATGAACGAAGCGGGCGGACCAGTCTTCAAAATGAAACACGATCCGCGCATCACGCCAACCGGTCATTTTTTGCGCCGCACCAGCCTTGATGAATTACCGCAACTCATCAACGTGTTTCTGGGCGATCTGTCCTTGGTCGGCCCGCGCCCATTGCCCGAACGTGATTTTCAGCGATTCGATGCGTACTGGCTGAATCGTCGTTTCAGCGTCAAACCCGGCATCACCTGCATCTGGCAAATTTCCGGGCGCAGCAACACCAGCTTCGACCATTGGATTCGACAGGACTTGGAATACATTGACGGCTGGTCATTATTGCTCGACATCAAAATTCTCTTTAAAACCATCCCGGCGGTTTTGCGCGGCACAGGAGCAATGTAAGCGACGTGATGACCAAACCGACCACTGCCATCGCAGCGTCCATCAACCGTTCCAAAGAACGGTCCCTAACCATCGCCATCCTCGCGGTCGCTGTCGGGTTGGGATTGACGCTCCCCCTGGCAATGAATTCGACCGGCGCAATCGGACTTATCATCGGTGCAGGAATTGGCGCGGCTTTATGCGCAATCATGTGGAGCGCGCGACGTTTGCCGATCTTGCCCATCCTGTGTGTGGCGCTGCCCGCAACCTTTTTCTTCCGTTTTGAAATCAATCTTTTTCCCGCTTTCACCGAGTACGGCGCAGCGTGGGGATTGAACGTTTCTCTGCAATTAATATTCAGCGTCATGCTTTGCGGCGCTTATTGGATCGAACGTCGTGGCAAACAAAGACTCCGCCAGCCATTCCCCGTTTTTTTCGCCGTCACGGCTGGAATGCTTTGGTTTTGGGCCGCCGTGAGCGTGGCGTATGGCAAAGAAAAATGGCTGGGCATTTGCGGGTTGTGGATGTTGGCAAGTTGCCTGCTTTTGGCGGTGGTCTTGTCGACACATTTCAGCAGCCAACGTCGGTTACAAACGATTCTGACCGTCATTGCTGTTGGTCTGATCATTAACGGATTGGTGAGCTTCGCACAATACAAACTCGGCAGCATTGCTATTCTGCGCCTCATCGGCGGCGTCCCGGAAGAATGGCAACAATCCATCGGCGAAGGCGAAGTGCCACGAGCAGCCGGGCTGATTCAATCGGCCAACGCGTTCGCCTGGTTATTGGTCAGCCTGTTACCATTGTTTGTCGCGCAGTTGCTGCTGCGGAGCGCCGAGCTACGTTGGCGTGACAAAATCATGTATGCCGCTGCTGTGTTGTTTGGTGGCATTGGGTTAATTCTTTCGTTTGCGCGCGGAAGTTGGGGATCGTTTGCCTTCGCCATTGTGATTGTGGTCGCGCTGAGCTGGTGGGTGATGCCTGCGGCGCAACGTCGCGCCTTGACCGTCAAGCTTCTAGGTATTGGGCTGTTGCTGGGCGTGATGAGTTTGCCCTTTGCTGGACTAATCGTGACACGATTGACCGAAGATGATCGCGGCTCAGCAGAATCACGGCTGACAATGGCGCACATTGCAAGCCAAATCATCAAGGCTTATCCGCTGGTCGGTATTGGCGTCAACAGCTATGAATCCGAAATGGCGCGTTTTGATGATACCTCCGATTTTATTACGTCGTGGTTTCCCTATCCCGTTCACAACATCTACCTGCATATTGCGGGCGAAAGCGGCCTTCCGGGTCTGGCCTGTTTCCTGCTTTTGATCGGTTGGAGTTTCTGGCGCGCGTTCCGTGTGCTGCGCAGTGCTTCGTTGTTCTACCAAACCATCATCATCGGCATCATTGCAGGGCTGATCGCATTTTTGCTCACCGGAACCAAGGAACCGAGCGCACTTGGCTCTTCTACGTTTCGCACTTTGTTTTTGCTTTTTGGTTTATTGCTGGCGGTCGAGCGAGCTTCGCAAACGGACGCGGAGGCGATCCATGCTGAATAGCCTGAAAACACGGCTACAGAACACGCCATCGTTCGCGCGCAATATCGCGTGGATGGCGTGGTCGGGGACCATCAGCATTGCCAACAGCGTGATCGTCTGGATGGTGATGGCGCGCTCACGCGAAGCCGCCGAAATGGGCCGTTTCACGCTGGTCATGAGTTTGTATCTATTGTTTTTTACCATTTGCTCGCTGGGGTTGAATCCATATCTGGTCGCGGAAATCTCACGGCGAGGCGCGTCCACAAACGGGCACTCACCGCGTCAATTCCTGACGAATGCGATGTTGATCCTGCTGTTTTGGTCGCTGCTCTGTGTGGGTGCGATGAATGTTTCGGGCGTCCTCATCAGTACCGTCAGCGAGGTTCGCACGGGAGTGCTGGTGATGAGTCTAACAATGCCAATGACCGCAATGATGACCATCGCCGACAGCTACTGCACTGCCTTCGGCCGCGTCAGAATTATTGCCGCTGCGGCCACGACCGAAAACGTACTGCGAACCGTACTGCCCATTTATTTGCTACTTCGTGGCAATGGTCTCGTGGCAATTTGCGGCTCATTTGTCCTCGCCCGATTGATCGCCATCGCAGTCTATGCGATTGCCCTGCGCCCGGAGCTTGCCAAGTTCCTGCGCCATCAAATTGAGGTGCAAGCCGCTGAATTGAAGCGCCTGATTCGCGTTGTTCCGACCTTTGCGGGCATTACGATTCTGGCTTCGATTCATTTGCAACTGGCGGTTATTTTGTTGGGGCGGTTGGGAACCGAAGAGGCGGCGGCGCAGTATGGGGTGGCTTCCCGTTTTCTGATTCCATTTGCCATTTTAATGAGCAGTTATGCGGCGGTGCTGCAACCGGAAGCCGCGCGCAAGGCGCTGCAATCATCACAATTGTTGGCAGCATTTTTGGCGCGAAGCCTTCGCGTTGTAATGCCAGCCGCCGCGCTTGTGGCATTGACCGGAGCGTTTTTTGCACGCCCAATCCTGACCTTGCTCTTTGGCACGCGATACACCGATGCAGCCGTGACACTCGGCGTACTCCTCGCCAGCATCGTGCCGTTTTGCGGCGTCATGATTTTGGCGCGCGGCTTGATTGCGCTACAAAAACAACACCTGGACCTGCTCGGCAATGTGATCGCGGTCGCCACCAGTCTGGTTTTAGGAATGGTCCTGATTCCCAAATATGGAGCAACCGGTGCCGCCGTCGCACATCTGCTTTCTATGCTGGCGCTGTTCGCCGTTGAGTTACTCTCGCTCTGGCAACACATCTCTCGCCCAGAATCCTGGCCCCTGCCACAAAAAAGCCATTCCTAAATTGGGAAATGTTTGGATCGCTCGCCGACCGACATACCGACTGAAGCGCAAGCGTCTCGCTTGTTACGCGTTGGGAAAAAAATTCATTGTGGTTTAGCAATATGTTTGCGACCTCATCGAAATAATCTCTCGCCTGGCCAGCAGTAACACGAATTTTTGAAAGGCAGCAGTGTGAAGGCAGTTTTCGGGCAAACAACTCTATCAATGACACAAACCTCAACGGCTCCACCTCGCGTGTTGATGATTGGTGCGCATCGCACCAAAACGCTCGGCGGCATTACGACGCTGATTGAGGCTCTTTTGCAATCGTCGTTGACCCAGGAATTTGAAGTTCATCATTTGCCCACCCAAGCCGATGAATACGGTGCGATAGGGAAAATCGGGTTGGCCGTTGTAGCCTGGTGCCAATTTGTGTGCCGAATTTTCTGGTGGAAGCCGGAGATTGTTTATATCCATGTGGGGGCGAACCTTAGTATCTATCGCAAACTGCCTTTTCTGTTTGCAGCGCACACTTTGCAGCGCAAGATTGTGACCCATTTTCACGCCGGAGATTTCGCCGAATATTACGCCCGACAACCTCGCTTCGGGCAATGGCTGATCCGTCGCGGCTTACAGCAATCAGATTGTGTGCTGGCGGTCTCGGAATCACTGCAAACAGTGCTGAAAAGCTTTTTGGCCCGAACTCAAATTCATTTCATTCCGAACGGAATCGCACTGGGCGAATTTGCGTCCGAAGCCCGTCTCAACACTTCAACAGCAAAGGCCGGGGAAACAATCGTTCGCCTGTTATTTGTCGGCGCAATGGGACGGTTGAAAGGCGAACGCGATTTGCTGCGCGCCGTTCAATCACTGTCCGAACGTTATCCGATGTTACGCGTAACGTTGCTCGGACACGGTGCAGAAACGGTCGAAGAGGTGATTGCAGAAACAGGTCTGGCCCGGTTGATTGAGCATCGTGGTCCGGTGAAGCTGACCGACCGCGCCCGTTTTTTTCAGGAGGCAGATTTTTTCGTGCTGCCAAGTTATGCCGAAGGAATGCCCATTTCCATCATTGAAGCGATGGCTGCCGGGTTGCCCATCATTGCGACGAGGATTGGCGGCATCCCGGAACTGGTTACCGAAAATCACGAAGGGTGGTTGATTGAAGCAGGTGATGTTGCCGCGCTGACCGAGCGTATCGCATTCGTCCTCGACCATCCGCAATTGCGGATTCAGGCCGGTGCCAACGCACGAAACAAAGCGCAGCAATTTGACTTGGCCCAGGTCATTCAGCAACTCGGAACAGTGTTCCATCAGATGCGGCGCTAGTCCACATCTTCACAACCCAACAGATTTATTTGCACTTCGACAAACAGGTAAAGGTTCGACGTGCCAGTTGATTAATGAAACAGGAGCAAATTCATGAGTACAGTTTTGATTACAGGTTCTGCGGGGTTGATTGGATCAGAAGCGACCGAGTTTTTCGCCCATCTCGGATTCAATGTAGTGGGAATTGATAACGACATGCGCAGCGTTTTCTTCGGAGCAGAAGCCTCAACCGATTGGCAACGATCACAGTTGGAGCAGCGATTAAAGGCCAATTATCGCCACTACAATGTGGATATTCGTCAGGCAGACGCAGTGAATCGCATCTTTATGCGCTATGCCGATGACATCAAGCTCATCATCCACACTGCCGCGCAACCATCGCACGATTGGGCCGCGCGCGATCCGCAAACCGATTTCGGAGTCAACGCCAACGGAACGCTTAATTTGCTGGAAGCAGCGCGCCACTATGCGCCAGACGCCGTCTTCATCTTCACTTCCACCAATAAAGTTTATGGCGACACGCCCAATCGGTTGCCGCTGATCGAACTTGATTCACGCTACGAAATTGATCCGTCGCACAGCTATGTCAACGGCATCCGCGAAGACATGTCCATTGACCACACTTTGCACAGTTTATTTGGTGCCTCGAAAGTCGCCGCCGATATTTTAGTGCAGGAATACGGTCGGTATTTCGGCATGTCCACCGCCGTCTTTCGTGGTGGTTGCCTGACTGGTCCCAATCACTCCGGCACACAATTGCATGGCTTTCTGGCCTATTTAATGAAATGCACAGTGACGCGCACGCCATACAAAGTGTTCGGCTATCAGGGCAAACAAGTACGCGACAACATTCACAGCGCCGATCTGATTCGCGCTTTTTACGAATTCTTTCAGGCTCCCCGCAACGGCGAGGTCTACAACATTGGCGGCAGCCGCTTCAGCAACTGCTCCATGATCGAGGCAATTCACGTTTGCGAAGCCATTTCCGGCATTACGTTGCAATGGGACTACGTCGAAGCCAATCGCATTGGCGACCACCAATGGTGGGTCAGCGATGTCAGCAAATTCCAGCAGCACTATCCCAACTGGAATTTGCAATACGATGTGCCTGCCATCTTGCAGGAAATTTATGAAGCGAACGTCGAGCGATGGGCCAGCGTAGCTGCACCTTTAGCCGCTTAATTACCAACGGAGTGAGAACAATGAGTTCTGCCAAGAAAAACCTGCTCGGCATCAAAATTGACGCAACTGATTATGAGGGCGCACTCAATCAAATCATCACAGCGGCGAAAGCACAGCAACCATTCGCGGTCTCGGCGCTGGCGGTTCACGGTGTAATGACGGGAGTGCTCGATCCTGAACAACAACAACGACTGAATGGGCTTGATTTAATTGTTCCTGACGGTCAACCAGTTCGATGGGCCTTGAATTTACTGCATCGTACGGCACTTCGTGATCGAGTATATGGTCCCACGCTCACGCTCAAAGTATGCGAACGAGCCGCTCAGGAAGGGTTGTCAATTTACCTGTATGGCAGCAAAGCAGACGTCCTGGAGCGACTCGCCAAAAACCTTCCGAGCAAATACCCCGGCCTGAAAATCGCGGGGATGCAGCCCTCACGATTTCGGCAAGTGTCGCGTGAAGAACAAGAACAAATCGCCGCAGAAATTCGATCCAGCGGAGCAGCCATCACCTTTGTTGGATTGGGATGCCCGCGACAGGAAGTCTGGGCCTACGAAAATCGGGAATTACTCTCTATGCCGTTATTGGCGGTTGGAGCAGCCTTTGACTTCCACGCCGGAACGTTGTCTCAGGCTCCACCAACAATGCAACAGTACGGATTGGAATGGCTTTATCGCCTGTGGTGCGAGCCACGACGATTGTGGCGACGCTATATGTTCCTCAACCCCGCATACCTGACACTGGTGTTGATGCAAATGACAGGAATCAGAAAATACCCGACGGCCACGCAGCAGGCTGCCTTGCCCGAATTGCGCTATGGCTAATTCGGTCTGGCTCGATGACCAGGGGCTTGGAAAGGCAAGAGGTGAATAAAATTATGAGCAGGCACAATGCACAACAATCAGCCGTAGAACCCGGATTTTCGCCTAATCCACCGGCAGCGGAAATTGTTGATTTACAATCTTACCTGCCCAGCCAGCACTGGAAAAAAGCAAAATATACACTGCCTCAAACAACCGCCAACCAAGGCATTGTTTTGGCACCGGACCGCTGACTGTTAACAGCGCAAAGTATCGGAGTGATTGCGCTGACATTGATGGCAGTGCTTTGCGAACTCCTACAGATGCGAGCAGGAGCAGAAATGCTAAGCCATTGGCATCTGTGGGGACTGACCCAAAAATTCAATTTTGACAGTGCCGACAGCCTTCCCAATTTTTTCCAGACGGTCACCATGCTGCTCTCAACGCACTGGTTGTGGCTCATCACAAAAGTAAAACAATCGAACTCTGACGCCTACGTCAATTACTGGCGCATGCTTACTGTAACGTTTTTCCTGCTGGCGCTGGATGAGGCCACCAATTTTCATACGATGACGGCTAAACCTCTCCGAGAAATGTTGCAGGCCAGTCATTTTCTCTATTTCACCTGGGTCGTTTGGGGAATGGCCTTCGCCTTACTTTTTGTGGCGGCCTATTACAAATTCCTGCGCGCGTTACCCACTTTAATGCGCAATCAATTGTTGTTCGCAGGCGCGATCTTTCTCTGTGGTGCAGTCGGCTTGGAAATGGTGGGCGGACAACTGCAAACGGTTTATGGAACGGGAAGCAGTGCCGTTGCCGTCGGAATCATCGTGGAAGAAGTGCTTGAAATGAGCGGCGTGTGGCTCTTCAACTATGCCTTACTGAATTACCTGTTGGCACAAATGCCAACCACACAGATTCAACACGCTCAATAAAAAACGGTAATTCGTGATAAGGCCGGAAACCAATGTTCAAATTACAATCTACTGTCGTCCAATCAACTGATTCGCTTTTGCAGACAACCGTGCATCGTGGCGGTGCTGAGATTATTGCACCGCTGGCCGAAGAATGGCGGGCCTTATGTGCTGAGGGCATTTGTGATCAGCCTTTCTATCAACCCGAATGGATTCAGGCGTATGTCAGCGCCTTCGCACCGGACCAAACACTCGTCGTGCTGACAGTGCGACGAAAGGGAGAGCTACGAGCGATCCTGCCGTTGATTGAAGAACGGAGTTCCTTGCATGGCTTTCCGGTAAACAAATTGCGGAGCGCTTCCAATGTTCATTCCTGTCGCTTTGATGTGATCCTTGGTGCTGACCTTGAAGATGAAAGCGTCCTGAAGGCGCTCTGGCGACAGTTACAACAAATGCCCACCTGGAGCGTAATCGAATTGAAGGATGTTCCAGCGAGGGGCGGTAGCGATAGATTGCTGTCGTTAGCCAATCGCAGTGGCTACCAAACAGGACGCAGAGACCTAACGCCCGGCCCTTACATTTCTCTGCCCGCCGGGGGCCAGAGCTTTGACGAAGCAATGGCGCACGTCAATTCCGGGTTTCGTTCAAAATTACGCCAGTATAAACGGCAGCTTTCCCGAAAAGGCGAACTTCGTTTACAGGTCATCAAAACGGCGGAGGCCGATCAACTCGACAGTTTTTACCAACTGGAAGCGAAAGGCTGGAAGGGGAATGAAGGAACGGCGATCCAAAACAGCCGCGCCACACGGCACTTTTACGACGCAGTGGCGCAGGCAGCTACGGCATCGAATTCATTCCTGCATTATCGGCTTGAGCTGAACGGGCATCTGGTAGCCGCTTATTTTGGGGTTTATCAACAGGGGCAATACTTTGCGTTGAAATCAGCGTATGACGAAAGCTTCAGCCGTTACACTCCCGGAAATCTAATTGTGCAGGAAATTTTGACCGACCTGCTGAAAGCGCAGGCACAGGTGTTTGATTTTCTTGGTTCGTGGGCAGAGTGGAAACGGCGCTGGTCACAGCAGGTCCGTCCACAGGGCAATTGTTATATTTTTCGCCCAGGTGCGATGGGCACCGCCTTACATCACTTCACATTCCAGATCATGCCGGTGGCGCGAAAGCTCAAACATAAGTGGGACGAAAAAAGCCTGACTGCCTAGATCACAAACAGCGAAACACGAAAATAAGTGCTCTACAACGCACCTGTAACAGAATTTCATTACAAAGGATTTGAGGAGAAATAATGTCGTTGATTTCCATCATTGTCATCGGGCGCAATGAAGAGGCTTTTTTAGCGCGGAGCCTGAGCGCCGCACAAGCTGCCGCCCGGGAAATTGGTAACGCAGAAGTGGTGTATGTGGATTCAGCTTCGACGGATCGCAGCGTCGAAATTGCTACTGCGCTTGGCATGCGCGTCCTGGCGTTGAAACCTCACTGGCAGCTTTCTGCGGCGGCTGGCCGATTTATCGGGTATCACCACACCCAAGGCGAGTTCCTCTTATTCATTGATGGCGATACCATCGTGCGACCCGATTTTCTGGCTCAGGCAATTCCCTACTTTCAACGTGAACAACTGGCAGGACTCACGGGCTACCTCGAAGATATTGACGAAGAAGGACAGTTGCTTCCTTATTTTGGGCAACGTCTTCAAAAAGAGGAACCCACCCACTGGTTGCGGGGTGGATGTTCACTCTATCGGCGTGAGGCCCTGGCGCAGGTTGGTTCCTTCAATCCGTATCTCATTACCGAAGAAGAGGCGGAGCTGGCCGTTCGATTGAAACAAAAGGATTGGGCCTTGCTTGAAATCCCCGTGCCAATGGCATGTCATTTACGCGGCTGGTCCTCTTTCCACGTCAGACGCGACTGGAAACTAGGGCGCTTTGCCTCCATTGGCAAAACGTTGCGCTATGCCATGCGCGACGGCAACGCCTGGGAACTAGGACTCATGCGCCTGAAACCGACCATGTTTTTTGTCGTGGTGTGGTGCGTCTTACTCATGGGCATCGCACTCTTATTCCGAGGTCGTATTTTGGCCGGCGATGCAGCGCTGTTGGGATTTGCTTCAGCGCTGGTCGCAGTTGCCATCAAGAAACGTCGCGTGACCGGCCCGGTGCAATACATTGTCACGCACCTTGTGACAATGCTGGATGTTATCGTAGGGTTGATCACAACCAAACTTGAAGACCCCCTCCACTACCCGCTGGATGCAATAGAAATCAATCATCACACGCCTGTAAGCCTGACGAGCCTGCAAACCCCACAAAAATAAAACTGCACAGAAAAGGTACTTGAATTATGACAAAAAAACTTACACGCAAAGAATTTCTGCAATCGTCAGCCGGTGCGCTGTTGGGACTGCCATTATTGCAAGGCAAAGGCGCGCGCGCGCAAGCCACCAATCCGAATCCCATCGTCCTGGAAAATGCCAAGCCTGGCTCGTTTGACTGGTATCCGAACAACCCCGCCCGGAAACAGGAAATCGAAGGCTACGCCTCCAGCACCAGTGTGAATCGTGGCAATTTCATTCGGTTTTATGTCAACACTGCCGAATCCAGCTATCAAATCGAAATCTTTCGACTGGGCTGGTATGGAGGTGTCGGCGCGCGTCGTATGACGGACCCGGTGAAAGTACGAGGCACCAAACAATCACGCCCCAAAACTGATGCCAGCACCGGGCTGATTGAATGCCGCTGGACCAATCCGTATTACCTGTGGGTTCCGCGTAGCAGCGATCCGACCAATTGGTGCAGCGGTGTCTACGTCGCCAAACTGACCGCACTCAAAAGTAAGACCGAGTCATTTATCCCCTTTGTCGTGCGTGATGATGCCCGCTCGGCAGCGCATCTCTTTCAACTCAGTGTCACGACCTATCAGGCATATAACGCCTGGGGTGGAAAGTCCTTGTACCAATTCAACAGCACCAATGGGCGCGCCTTCAAGGTTTCCTTCAATCGCCCGTACGATGATGGCTATGGAACCGGCAATCTCATCACCGAGTGGTCAGGCTGGGAATACAACATGCTGCGGTTTCTGGAACGCGAAGGCTACGACCTGAATTATTGCACCAATCTGGATACACACACCTCGCCATCGCTCTTGTCGAATCATCGTTCATTTCTCTCAATTGGACACGACGAATACTGGTCGTGGCAAATGCGGCAAAACGTCGAAGCGGCGCGGGATAAAAAAGCCATGCATTTAGGCTTTTTCACGGCCAATGCCTGTTATTGGCAGGTGCGATTCGAGAATGATTATTTACTCCAACCGAATCGGACGATGGTTTGCTATAAGGAAGATTACCAGCGTGACCCTTATTATCCGGTCCTTTCACGCCGGAAGTACACGACGGTGACGTGGCGTGACCCCATTGTCAATCTGCCTGAAGATAAGCTGATCGGTGTGATGTACGAATATAATCCTGTCAAAGGAGACATCATCGTTGAAAACACCAATCATTGGGTCTATGAAAATTCCGGGCTGAATGACGGAGATCGAATCGTCGGATTGTTGGGATATGAAGTTGACCGCATCTTTGGCAACGCTCCAGCCCCGGTCACACGCCTGGCCCACTCTCCTTATGCCACTGAGACAGGAACGAATTTTGCCGATATGACGATTTACACGTTACCCAATGGAGCGACCGTTTTTGCGACGGGGACGATTCAATGGGCGTGGGGATTGGACGATCTTTTTGCGGGTGTTCTGCATCCGAACTACGTCAATCCAGCCGTCAAGCAAATTACGCGCAATGTGATGAACCGCTTCACGCGGGCATAAGGAGGCAAGCATGGGACAATTCTCACTGTTCGCCAAACGATCTCTCAAAAGCCTGGCAGCAAGCTGTGGCGGAAATCGTTTTCTGAATCGAAATCGTCGTCGCCCCAATGACGTTTCGATTCTGGCCTATCATCGTGTTGTCGCCGACATTGTGCGAGCCGAATACGACGCGTGCTACGGCCTGGTCGTCTCAGCCGAGACCTTCGAGCGGCAATTGCGAATCGTGCAACAACACTATGAAGTGGTCACGATGGACGATGCCGCCCAAATCATTCGGGGCGAGAAACGATGCCAGAAACCCGCCGCGGTCATCACCTTTGATGACGGGTACGCGGACAATTATGAAGTGGCGTGGCCCATCCTCAAACGGCTGGGTTTGCCAGCGATGATTTACCTGCCAACGTCCATGATCGGGCAACAACAACCGCTCGATCATGACCGTGTACACTGGCTCGTCCTACTGGCAGAAGCGCGCGGAGTGAAATTAGAGGAACACTTACAAAGGGCAGGCATTGCGAATGCGGCTGAAATTACAGCCCAGGCGGATGCCCTGGCGATTATTGAATCTCTCGTCTACCTGCCCATGTCGCAGCGTCGCGCTGTGATTGAAAGTTTGGAAGGCGAACTCGGCACCATCACTTACCCAACCGGGTATCGGTTGATGGATTGGGAGATGGTCTGCGAAATGGCGCAATCCGGGATCAGCTTTGGATCGCATACCGCTCATCATCCAGTGTTGACGTACGAGGACGAAGCCACGATTGAAACTGAAATCAACCAAAGCAAACAAAAACTCAAAGACCTGCTCGGTCAAGCGACAGCACACTTCGCCTATCCAAACGGTTATTACAACGAACTGGTACGCGGCTATGTCGCCAAGGCCGGGTTTGCGACTGCCGTGACAACCGAACGGCGCGTGGTGAAGGCGGGTGATGATTTATTGACGTGCGGGCGTTTTAGTTTGTGCGAAGAGTCCACGCGTGGGATCAGCGGCAAATTTGAGGCGGCCATCGCGCGCTTACGATTAGGACTGTAAATAAAGGCAATTCATGCAATTCACTATTGAAGAAAAGCTTGGCCCAACCGCCATCGCAGAACTACAAACCGAATGGCAGGAATTGTTTTCAGCCAGCGATGCCGCCCCCTTTCTATCGTGGGAATGGATCAGCACGTGGCATCGCTGGCTCGGTCCTCAACTTGCCCCTCGCATCCTTTGTGTTCGCGCTGAACAACGATTGATCGGGTTATTGGCTCTGGGCGAAGAAGAAACAGGTCTGGCCGGATTCAAGCTCAAACGCCTGTCGTTATTGGGTGCCAGGCACGGCGGCGCAGATTATCTTGGCGTCCTGGCGCTCGCGGGGTACGAACACGAGGCGAACACCGCCATCAGTCATTACCTGACATCCAACCTCAAAGCCGATGTCCTGGCATTAGAAGAACTCGCGGCAGACGCGGTAACACGCGTCGCTTTCGAGCAAGCGTTTGGGCAGTCGGCGCAAAGCAAATATCAGCAACTGCCGCGCTACGTTTGCCCTCAAATCCACCTTGACACCGATTGGCCCACTCTACTCAAACGAAGTCGCCGCGCGGATAACTTCAAACGGCGATTGCGCCAACTTAACGCCCTGCCCGGCTTTGAATATCGCAGCGTGACGGCCCCCACAGAAACAGACGCGGCGTTTGCCCGATTCTTACAACTGCACGAAGCTCGATGGAAAGAGGCAGGCGGTTCCGAAGCGACCGGCCACACTGCCTTGGTTCAGTTTCATCAGGAAGTCACACAAAAATTGTCGCAAGCGGGTTGGCTTCGGTTTGACGAATTGTGGTGTGAAGGCGAGTGTCGTGCGACAATCTACGGCGTAGAAACAGGCAAGCAGTTTTATTATTTCAATGCGGGCTACGATCCCGCGTGGTCACGTTACAGCGTGGGCCTGGTTTTATTAGGTCTTTCAATTAGCAATGCGATTCAGCGCGGCGTTCAGGTCTACGATTTCCTGCGCGGCACCGAAAGTTACAAATCCGATTGGGCGACAACCACCCGCGAAACGGTGGTGATTCAAATTGCCAATCAACAATGGCCGACGACCTTGGCAATGGGATTCAGCACACTCCAGCAGGAACTGAAAACCTTTGCGCAAGCTCATCTGCCCAGTGGCCTGCAACAAAGTCTTCGGTCGCTCAAACGGCAGTATTTGCTGAGCAGGTAAAGACAACACGGCGTAGAGCAAAGTGATTCGCTTAATCGCGGCTGGACCTCGAAAATCCAAGTGGTTTGACAAATCGCAAGACAATTCATAACACGACAACCCATGAAAACGACGCTTCTCTTTTGTTTCCTGTGTCTGGCCTTCACGACCTTTGCACAAATACCTCCGCGCAAATATTCGACCATCGAGCGATTGAACCCTGAACGATTACGCGGCGTTCACGAAGACCGTTTGCGACATCAGCAACAACGCAAGCAATTGCGAATCATCAAAGGCTATAAAGACTATCGCGCGATCATGCACGTTCACGCCGAAGACTCCGCGCACACGGGCGGCACACGCCCCGAACTGCTGGCAGCGTGCAAGCGCACTGGCATCAACATCGTAATGCTGACGAATCACGTACGCCCGCCAGTAGATTTCATCAATGACAGTTGGCGTGGATTGCGCGAGGGCGTGCTCTTCATTCCTGGCGCGGAGCACGAAGGCTTTTTGTCGTATCCGATGAAATCCATTCTGAATCGCAAAACGAATTCACGCGAGGAATACGCCCAAATGGTCAGAGAAAATGGCGGTCATATTTTCCTTTCGCATATCGAAGAGCGTCCTGACTGGTCAACCGCCAATTTAACCGGGATGGAAATTTATAATCATCACGCTGATTTCAAACCGGAACTAGAGTTTCTGCGCTGGTTGCCGCAAACGCTCTCCGATCCCGATGGCATCGCACAGGTGCAGCAATTCCTGCGCGATTACCCACAGGAATTCTTCGGCGTCACGCAGGATTATTTGAGCGATTACATTCGCAAATGGGACACCGACAGTCAGCATCACCGCGTCACGGGCGTCGCCGCCAACGATTGCCACCACAACCAGGTCATCACCGTCAAAGTCGCCGCGCCCGATACCGTCACCTTATGGCTGACCGGCGACAAAGAACCCACCTTCACCGTCAAAGCCAGCCGTGCGCCGCGCATCCCCGAATTGACCAGAGGCAAACAAATCGGTGACGTGATCGCCGTCATAGACATTGACCCCTACGACCGCAGCCTGAGCTACGTCAACACGCATATTCTGGCGAAACAATTGAACGAGGCATCCGTGCGTCAAGCTCTGCAACTAGCTCACGCCTATGTCTCGCACGATTGGCTCTGCGATCCGACAGGCTTTGCGTTTGTGGTGAACAAAGGCGCGCGGCAAGCCGCAATCTTGGGCGATGAATTGAAGTTTGGTACAGGAATGAAATTGCAGATTGCGGCTCCGACAAGCGGGAGGATTCGACTCTTTCGCAACGGTGCAATGGTGCAGGAAACAAAGGGAAATACGCTGGATTTTGCGGTGACGGAGCCGGGAACCTACCGCGCCGAAG